>CAYUXF010000005.1:43466-46216 GCA_964448755.1 uncultured bacterium | reverse complement strand
ACCAAACCATCGGTGTAGTAGCGGACCACGCTATTAAAAACAACATTGGCAGTTGGTGGCGTAATATCGTAAACCACCGGCTGATAATGCGCTGTAGTATTGACGCCATCGGTCTCAAAAATAGAAATAACTTTAACCTCTTCCGGTATCGGCGCTCCGGAAAAATTAACAGTTACAACACCGCCGACAAAAGTATAAGTTGCCGCCACACCGTTGACATAGACCCGATCTATGGTATTTGTAGCATTAAATGTTATAGCTACACTACTCTGATTAGTGGCATAAATTGGGTTCATGTAAATATTATTGCCGTTGATCTGACCGCCGGTTGGCAGCGGCTCAGTAATGATCCGCTGCGGCACTGTTCTAATATTAAGAGAAATAGAGTCCACCCAATTACCGGCCGTATCAACCGCGCGAATATAGACATTATGCAGTGAGCCCGAGAGAGCTGGAAAATCTACCAAAAAGTTCCAGCGAACATTTTGCGTAGCTGTTGTTAAAGAAGGAGTAACTAAAACCGCATTATAAGAAACACCGTCAACTACCAACACCGCTCTGGAGACCAGCGCACCTTCTGTATAGGTGGCACACATCACAATAGTGCTCGCCGGCAGATACATGCCGTTATAAATATTTAAAAATGTCGAAGAGGGACCGTAAATATCTTTGATATACGTTGTAGTTACAGCTGGTGAAGGGCTACCTTCTAAACCGCTATCGCCGACGATCTTTAAAATAGGATTATATGTCGTGCCGTGCGCATCAGCCGACGGAACACTCCAAAGATAATTCCAGTTAGTAGTGCCATTAACGGTCGTCCAGACCGCACCGTTATCAAAACTGATCTGAACATACTGAACAGTGCCAATGGCCACATTAGCTGTGCCAGTAATCAGTACATCATGATTAACATAAGAACCGGAAACAGGTGCTGTAAAAGCGCCGGTCGGCAACATACTGTAATCAACTGTCAGTATTTTGTTCCAGACCAAAACATTCGGTGTAATATAAGTATTATCAGAAACCCTAAAAGAAAGTGCGTAAGTGTCACCCTCGGCCTTAGTAATTGGCAAGACATAAGAGAACCAGCCGCCGCCGGTATGGACATTCTGCCAGGCACCGCCGTCAATACTCAACTCCACGGAATTGACGCCAGAATAAGTATCGGCAAAACGGCCGGTAATATTAAAAGTTCCAGCTACATTTGTTATCCCTACAATACTGGAATCGGCCGTCACAATATAAGGCGCCGAAAGATCAAGATAATAATTCACATTGATAGTCGAGGAGCGCCCCGGCGTTGTTGCCGTATAGGCATAGACATTCACGGTACAGCGCGAACCGTCATAGGCGGGAAGTAACGCGGCATTGATCGTCGCTAGCCAGCTGTCTATTCCAGATGCGGTCACCAGAACAGATGTCATCGGCAGACCGTAATCAAAGCGGACCATCACCCGGTCTATTGGCAGACCGTTGCCGGTGACATTGCCGGAAACTGTAATGACATTTTTTATATAAGTATTCGGCGTCGGCAGATCTATAGTAATAGTCGGCGGCAGTGTGCTTTCAATAATATTTATTGTCGGTGCTTTGGTCATATTGCCAGCCTGGTCATAAGCGCGCACTACCAAACGGTAAACAGTACCATGAACACTGCCATCAGCCAGTGTATCAAAAATAACCGACCAGGTATCGGTGCCACCGACCGTGGCAAACGTCACACCGTTATCGGTAGAGACCTCTACCCTGCTGATAGCCGTAACTAAATTATTGTCAGTAGCCACACCGGAGATCAATACATCGCCATAGACCCGCTCGCCGTTTAAAGGTGTGTTAATAGTCAGCATTGGCGCAGTATTATCTATAATAATATTATAAACATTGGCGGTCCGCGTTGACACATTGGCACTGGCTACCGCAATTAACTGCGCATTAATAGTAGAGACCGGCAGACCAAGCGCGGTAAAATAATCGTAAACCGCCCAATTATAACTGGCTAGCCCGCTGCCGGCGGTTATCGGTACATTTAAAGCAATTGGCCGCGCTGTATTATTGATACTGACATAAAAAGAAATATTATCGCCGTACATAGCGGTCTGGGCCGTTAAAACATAATTGCGGCTGATAATAACATTGTTCGTTGCCGGCACAACCCAGATAGTCGTATCGGTATCCAGAAAAATAGTATCGGCATAGATAGGGCTGATATTGCCAGCCTCGTCCCTGAACCGGACATCAATATTCTTAGTTCCATAAATAGTTGTTCCCAGATTTAATGTTATGGCCTGATCATAAGGCAGCCAGGTATCAAGGACTATCCCCGGATTAGTTGAGACATCTGAAGAAGAGAGGATCATCATCTCCATGTTAAATGTGCTGGAAAAATTATCCGTTAGAGAAAAATCAACATTGACGAGCGGATTACCGGTAATAGTTTCACCGCCATTAATTTGCACCGCACCAACAGGAGCCAGCGCGTCAATAAAAAACCTCATAAAATTAGGGCTTGGCACAGCAGTATTGCCAGCTAGATCAACTACGCCGCTAGTGTAAGAGACGGTTACAAAACCAGCCTCGGCAGAAGTCAGTGTCATTGGGTTAGAAGAAAAAGTATCATTAACCGGCGTATTCCAGCTGCCATTATTATAAGTAGGAGCTGTGCCGTTCTGCATTAAAAAATTCACATAAGGGATACTGACCACCGCATTGATCGTCTCAGAAAAAGTCATAGCCAAAATAAAATTGGT
>CAYUXF010000005.1:3721-43366 GCA_964448755.1 uncultured bacterium | reverse complement strand
TAGCATCAATAGGATGGATAGCGGCAGTATTAGTGATAGAAACTGTCACAATACCCGTACCAACGCCGGCAGCGGCGGTCAGATCAAAATTAACAACACTTCCAATATTAAAATCCTGTGTCAACGGCGTTGCCGAACTGATAACCGCCGGCCACTCTATTTCTAATTGTCTGTTGCCATTAACATCTGCCTCGCCAAGATTAAGGACATTGACCGAAATGCGGAAAGCCTGACCGGAAGAAACCACACCATCGACAGCGCCGCTAGGGGAAACTATCTCGGGCGTCAAAACATATAAACTGGCCGTGACCTCTCTGGTATAAGACGGGGTAACAGCAGCGGTCTGAACATTGGGCTCCCAGTACATTGTGTAATAATCATCATCAAAGCGAGAGGCAATATTGACCGCATAACCGTCAATAAAACCATCTACAATATAACGGCCATTCGTTCTGGAAGAAAGCGGTGTTACATAATATTGAAGATTAACTGTCGCCCCGGAGGCAATAGCAGCAGGATTAGACGGAAAAGCCGTTACATTATAATGATTGGTAACATCCCCTGTACTCGGTTTATAGAACTGCAGTGAAGAGGAAAGAATATTATAAGGTGCAATACCGGTATTTTCTACAATATAAGACGCCGTAACGGTCTGCCCCACAGCAATATTGGCGGGAATAATAACCTCATAGATCTTGACCGTATTGACATTGACCGAGGCCACGCCAATTCCATACTGAGGAAAACCGGAATAAGTATAAGTAACAAAAAGATCACCCGCCACCGGCGAGGCGGCAACGACCGCAGCAGGGCGATCGACATTGCCGTTAACAAAAGCAAACAGCAGCTGACCGGAGATCAGCACGCTGCAGAATAAAATAGTTAATAACTTTTTCATTTATGCCCGCTTCCCTTTAGCCCCGGTTTGCAATTTCTCTTTTATTTCATCGAGAGTAAAACGTTTTCTTTTCAAATTATTTATCTCTTTTAGCCGGAGAAGCGCATCGTCTTCATTATAGAGACTGTAGCCGCCGGGCGAAAAAGCAGCGGGTTCCAATAGACCTATTTTGGTATAAAAGCGAATAGTTGTGACCAGGACGCCAGCTTGACGCGCCAGTTCCCCCGCTTTGAGCAGTTTGCTATGGATAGTCATTTTTTGAAAAGCTTCCATCTGCGTCCTCTTTACCCCCCTGGCTGCAGAATCATTAAGTTAAAGCTAATAGTTAAACTATCAGGATTCTAACACTAATTTTCGCATAATTTCAATAAATTTTAAGCAATTTACCACGTCAAGTGGCTGTTACTTAATACTTAACATTATAAGCAAAAAAAAGATCAGGTTTCTCACACAAGTTTATTTGAAAAACTTTGCCGGTTTGTGTAGAATCACTTTCTCTTAAGAAATAAATAAATGGAGTGAAAAAATGGCGGAATTTAAAGATCTTAAAGCACCTGTTAACGGCACAAAAATAACAATTAAAGATAATAAATTAAATATACCCAACGACCCGATCATCCCCTTTATTGAAGGCGACGGCATTGGCCCCGATATCACCAAAGCAATGAAGTTTGTTATAGACGGCGCGGTAGCCAAAGCCTATAACAACGAAAAAAGAATAGAATGGTTCGAGATCTATGCCGGCGAAAAAGCCTTCAATCAGTTCGGTGAATGGCTCCCTAACGATACGCTAACAGCTATTAAAGAATATATTGTAGCTATTAAAGGACCACTGACAACACCCGTTGGCGGCGGTATCAGATCTTTAAATGTCACCATGCGCCAGGAGCTCGATCTTTACGCCTGCGTTCGCCCGGTGCGCCACTATGCCGGAGTACCAAGTCCGGTAGTTGACCCCGACGCGCTCGATGTTGTTATTTTTAGAGAGAATACCGAGGATGTTTACGCCGGTGTGGAATGGAAAGCTGAAACACCTGAAGTTAAAAAAGTTATCGATTTTTTAAATAACGAAATGGGCAAAAATGTCCGCAGCGATTCAGGCATTGGCATTAAGCCGATCTCGCCTTTTGGCAGCAAACGGCTCGTTAAAAAAGCTATTGAATACGCCATTGCCCACAATAAAGAATCTGTCACACTCGTCCACAAAGGTAATATTATGAAATTTACCGAAGGGGCCTTTAAAGAGTGGGGTTACGAAGTGGCACGCGAAGAGTTTGGCGATGTAACGGTAACCGAAGCGGAACTCTGGGAAAAATACGACGGCAAAGTGCCGGCGGGAAAAATAGTTATTAAAGACCGGATAGCCGACGCAATGTTCCAGCAAGTTCTTTTACGTCCTAGCGAATACTCCGTACTAGCGACACCAAATTTAAACGGCGACTATATCTCTGATGCCTGCGCCGCACAGGTTGGCGGACTTGGCATGGCACCCGGCGCCAACATTGCCGATTTTATTGCCGTCTTTGAGGCGACACACGGCACCGCGCCAAAATATGCCGATCAAGATGTCATTAACCCCGGTTCATTGATCCTTTCAGCTGTCATGATGCTGGAATACATGGGCTGGCAAGAAGCGGCTGACTTAGTAATCAAAGGGATAGAAAAAACTATCGCCAATAAAACCGTTACTTATGATCTGGAAAGACAGATGGCCGGCGCAACCAAAGTTAAAACATCGGAATTCGCCAAAAAAATTGTAGAGAATATGTAGGGTTTTAAATTAGCGGAGGGAGGAATCTCTCTGTACTCTGTTATCTTTTATTGGATCTAAACCCAAATTCTTTTTTGTTTTTTTCTTTTGGTGGTTCCAGTAATTTTTTAATAGCATCAAAAACTATTTGAAATTGCTGGTCATATTTACGTTCCATTTTTTCTATTTTTTCTCTGAGCTCTTTATTGCCAGCCAGCATCTCTCTCAATTTGGTAAATGTCCGCATAATTTGAATATTAACTTTTATAGCCTGCTTGCTATTCAAAACACTGGATAACATTGCTACACCTTGTTCCGTAAACACATACGGCAAACTTCTGCTTTTAGAAGAAATATTTGCGGTGACATTTTGGCACCACAAAACCTCCTGTTTATTTAGCCTAAACATAAAATCAAAAGGAAAACGATCTACATTTCGCGTTACCTGCCTTATTAAATATTTATGTTCTACACCATAAAGTTCAGCCAAATCACTACCAAGAATAACTTTCTTATTTCTTATAAACAATATCTTTCTTTCTATAACCTCATTAGCAATAATACTTTTTTCTTCACTCATAAAAACTCCTTTGAATTAATAATTTAGGTGAAAAGAATTTCTCATGCCAAGAAAAATCAATTCAGGATATATTTTCTATAGATCTTTGATGAAATTTCGTTAAAACATCGTAATTTACTACAAAGATTGTAGCGAATATGTGAGGGATATTCCTGTAAAAAAACAGATATCGTTTAACCCCGCGCCGATCCGCTGGCGGTTCTTGGCAATTTAAGAGAAATTTTCTTAAAAAAATCGCGCAAAGAATTTTGTCTGGTATCAATACTCTCTTTATAAAGTTTATAATTAATAACCGTTATCATTACTTTGTCTTTTAAATTATAAACAATTTTACAACCCGTCCACAAACCATTGTCATAATATGGATAAACATGCATATCATCATTATCGGTAATACTTATATTTTTTAATATTTTTACATCTTCCAGATCAACTTTACGCAACAGTGCCTGAGCTGTGGCATGTTTTGAAATACTCCCATCTAAAGGCACATTTTCTGCAACAACCAACCGCCTATCTAACAAAGCAGCTTCTTTAAAATAATGTTTTGCTTTTTTTATGTTATTTTTACCTAAATTAACCAGCGCCAAACCATATAAGGATTCAGCTAACAGCCAGTTATTTTTTACGCAAACATTAAACATTCTTTGCGCTTTACGATAATGGCCGGCTTCAAAAAACGACAACCCCAAACCATAATATGCCCAGGGATCATCTTTTTTTAATTTTATACTCTTACTAAAAGCAGCTATTGATTCATCTAAATTGTTTTTTCGTCTATAAGCAAACCCTAATCGTTTATAAAAAGCAGCATCATCAGACACAAGAAGAATAGCTTTTTCAAAATAAGAGATCGCCTTATCAATTTCTCCCATTTCTAAAGAAATATCACCAAGCAAAACCATCAACCGATAATTATTTGGCGATAACCCTAATGATTTTTCATAATAATCTATAGCCAGAGATCTATCTCCTTTGGCAAGAAAGGCATTGCCAAGATGCCTATAGATATTAGAAGTAAAATATTCTGTATTATCCCCTTTTAATAATTTAAGATTATACATTATTGAGGAATCATAATAATTTAACTTAAGACAAAGTTTAGCCATGTAAGAGATTATTTTTTTATTTGTTTGGTGCGCATGTGTATGCAGGATCTCGGTCAACAGAACAAATTGTTCCGGCTCTAGCATCTCGGCAATAATTTCCAGATCTACAACTTCTTCCTCACGAAAAAGAAAAGAAGCTTTTTCTGCAGCGGTCATTTCTATTATAACTTTATGATACATGAGCTAAATAATCTCCGTTTTAATAATATAAGCAAAACTATATCGGAATTTAGCTAAAAAAATCTCATTGTCAGCGTATATTTTTACAAAAAACGGGCATACTGATAGTGAAAGCGAGGTTTTTAATGTTCAGACGGATACTTACATATAATGAGAGCTTTATCTCACATAATATTCCTCAAACAAAAAATAATAATTTTTCGCCGCAACGATTGGCACATATATCGGGACAAATAACTGCCATGCAAAAACCGCTCATTTCTATGCATCAGCACCCGGACGGTGATGCCTGGGGTTCTGCTATAGCCGTAGCCGGCTACTTAAAAAATATTGGCAAGGAACCGGTAATAGTGATCGGCGAAAAAGATAAAATACCAGCTGTTTTTAAAGAGCTCATCAAAAAGGCAGAAATAACAGTTTTGCAAAACATGCCGCAGGAATATGATGGCATTATTCTGGTAGATACCCCCTGCGTGAACAACACTATTATAAATATAAAAACATTAACTGAAGACACCCCCATCATAGACATTGACCATCACGAGGGAGAGGGCTTTATTGGCAAGGAAGATAACACCCTAGTCAGTAATCAAGTAGCTTCCACAACAGAGCTGCTTTTTCATGTACTCAATAAAAAAGAGTTCTCACCAGAAATAGCCGAAGCTCTTTTACTTGGCATAATTTCCGATACCAGAAATCTGGCCTTTTTAAAAACACCTTTCACTAAAACAATTATTAATACACTTTACCAAATGATCTCGCCGCAAGAAAAAGCAAAAACATTAACGGAATATTTAAATGATAAATTTTTAGAATTAATAGAATTAAGCAAACACGATGAGCAGTTAATAAGCACCTTGATCAAAGAATTAACCAGCGCTAGTTTTGATACCTTACAGAGCCACGGCAAAAAATATATTATGCGGAAAGTTTTTGTGCCGAACGGACCGGAAGAAAACAACAAGATCATTCCAGATGATATCACCGGACTACGCAAACAACTGGCCGAAGAACTAGGCTTTAAATCTAATGCAGACATTATCATGATCGTCTATTATGATCCGCAAAAAGATCAATACAGGGTAAGTTTAAGCCGCTACAACAAAGCGCTGGAAAATGACCTTGATTTGCGAGTTTTGGTAGCACAATTCGGCGGCGGTGGACAGCGTGGCGCAGTGGGTTTTGACCTTAAGAATGAACAGACCGAACAAGAAGAAGACCTAAAAAAACAAATGGCTAGAATAGTCAGCGATATAAAAAAAAGCGGCTAACAACTAGTTTAACTGGGGTTTTTCAACATCTGGCAAAAGAGTCTCAATATTAGGAGGTAAAACACCTTTCTCGTCCAGATATCTACAGATCTCCATCTTAAGTTTAGAATAAATATCAGGCAGATCGAGATATTCTTGCCTAATAAAAAGATCAAAAGAATATTTTAAAATTGAATTCAAAAGGGGAATAGCATCTGCGTGCCCTAAAAAAACTGGCTGCGTTGGCCAAAAAAAATTATCGGATACCAATGTAAAAAAACCAATTTCTACATTATCCGGCAGATCCAGCAAAGAGAGATTGATCATATACTGCATGAGCGTTGCATAAATTTGGTCCGCCACAAACTCATCTTCAATAGAGCGATACAACGTATTAAGATATGGCTGATATTTTAAATAAAGTACTTCATGTTTTTTTCTAAGCAAAATTTTAACATCGTGGCCGTTCTCAATATCTATTTGATATGATTCCAATTCGATCTTTCTTTTTTGATCTGACAGCGAAGTTATTTTGGTTTTTAAATTTTTCATAATAATTACTAGACTTTTTCGTACTTTTTAAAATTTTGTTGCAAATAAATATTTTGCACCAAATTAAACTAAATTACGAATTATCTAAACAACCATTATAAGCATTTATTTTTAAGGAGTCAGATATGCTCAATTGCAAACAGATCAGTGTAGAGGCGATCATTAGCAATGATGATTACCCGCTAAAGCTCAAAGAGCTTGTTCAGGAGTTCAGAAAAAGCCAAACCGCCAAAGAGAGAAAATACATTACCGCGCTCTGGAAATTAACTAAAATTATAGAATACTTATTTAAAAATAATATTGATCTTTACCTGGATGATTTTCAGGTCCTTTTAACTCTTTTTTTACGGGCAATTAAAAAAGTAGAACCATCTTCTCAACTCCGTTTAACACATAATTCTCTGCGCAAGCTCTTAGCGGAATATGAAAGACTGAATAACGACTATCAAGAACATGAAAATTGTTTAAGCGCCAAACTACTCAAAGATCTCAGTTATTTTAAAATAAAAAATACTCTAAAACCCTTTGATTTTAAATTTGAGTATTCTGCATTAAAAACAATACTGGATAGTTTTTTTAATTATGAATTATTCATGAGCCATTCAACAGAATATTCTTCTAATGATGAGTTGTTTTTTGATCATTATTACCCTATTGCCTTAGTCATTAAAGAACTTTATGCCAATAATGCCGAATTAAAAGAGCCCCTAGATAATTATTTTGCAGAATTCAGCCGTACAGTTTTAAAAGATTAACAAATTAAATTTATAGGCGGCTGGTAAAACCAACTGTAGTTTTTGGTCTTTTAACAAACCAGTGTTCCTTATGCTGCAAGAGCAGATGAGAAAAGCGCTCGTCCCAATCGACTGAACACCACTTAACAATAAAACCGCCTCTAATCCGCTCAAGTTTTATATGCAATGTCTCTTCTGGCAAAAAGTAGTTTTCTAAAAAGTCCATAGACACATTTAATATTCTTGGACGATTTGTATAAAATGTCAGATTCTCTATTCTCTCTTCATTGCCAATTTTCATACGCTCCAATTTGCGTTTAAATAATAACTCCTGCTCATCAAGCTTTTGCGAGGATTCATTTAGTTTAAGACACCATTGATTTTTTTTAAAATAAATTTCATCGCTAGCCTGCTCTTCCCCTTCCCTATTGCACCACTTTAAAATAAAACCTTTATTCATTCGCTCCAATTTAATTGTAATTTCATCACCGCTGACAAAAAGATCTTTTAAAAAATTTCTGCGGACTCCCAGAAATTCTGGACGATTAGTTTTGAATTTTAATTCCGGCACCATTAATTGCTGCCCAATTTTCATTTTTTTATAATAAGTATCTAACATCTCCGCTTGTTTTTGATCATTAGTTTTATGTTTAACCGCCTGCCAGACATTATTTTTGAAAACAAGCTCGTCCCGGGCTTTGATTTCATTATCTATGTTCAGCCAATCAAGAAAAAAACCTGCTCCAGTCTTTGTAAGTCTTATTTTTATTAACTCTTTATTATTAAAAACATTTTTCAGATAATTAAAACGTATCCCGAGCAGCCAGGGCTGGTTAGTAAAAAACGTTATCTCTTGTAATTCTCTTTTTTCCTTAAGCCGCATTGTTCGATAAAGTCCATCAAAAATAACGGCATGTTTATCTTTAGTATTTATTCTGCTTTTTTGTTCTAGTTTAATTAATTTAAATAACATTATTTTTATTTGTTTTTTTTGATATTTCGTTATTTATAATTTCAAATTTCAATTAATTTATTGGTATAATAAATTTTTATAAATTAGCTTAAGGAGATATTATCATGACTAAAGCCTTATTTTTAATAGTCCCCGACGGTTTTCGCGACGAAGAATATTCTATACCCAAAGAGATCTTCGAAAAGAATGGCATTGAAGTGATCACCGGGTCTACGGTAAAAGGACCACTGACCGGCAAAAAAGGACTGACAACAGCTAGTGTTGATATTTTATTAGATGATGTCAATTCTAGCGATTACGCCTGCATTCTGATCGTCGGCGGACAAAAAACTTTCTGGCATAACGAAAAGCTCATCTCCTTAATTAAAGAAATGAGCAAACAAAATAAAATCATTGCCGCTATTTGTATTTCCGGCGTTATTCCCGCCCAGGCCGGCTTAATGCAGGGCAAAAGAGGAACGGCCTTTGAAACGCCAGAATCTCTGGCTGAAATGAAAAAATACGGAGTTATATATAAAGGCAACCCTGTAGAGGTCGATGGCAACATTGTTACTGCCAACGGACCAGCAGCAGCCAAAGACTTTGCCAATGAAGCGGTAAAATTGATCAAGAACATTGATTAAAAAAAAGAACATATTATTAACTCTCTTTTTCCTGCTCTTTTTATCAGCGCAGATCAACGCCGCCACTTATACTAAAAAATTTAACGGCCGGCCTCTGAAAATAACCGCGACCAAAATGACTAAAAAAGGGAAATATCTTTATTTTACTTCAAGAAATTCCGCCAAAAAAGATGTCGTTCTTTATTATGACGGCGCCAAAATGCGAGCCAATAAAGCGACTTTTGATACCAGTAAAAATAAATTAGTCTTAGCCGGCGGCTTTTATATGGAATATCTGGACTATACGATCAGCGGAGAAGAAATAATTTACAACGCCTCTAACATGTTCTTTGACGCCAGCGATGTCGTAGTGCAAACAAAATCAATGACTTACGAAACAGAAAATTTTTCTTTTTACGGCAAAAGCGTTTCTTTAAAAAAATTAGAAGTAGGTATTACCCAGCTTAAGCTAGACCTGGCCATGGGCCAACTAGATATTTACCCGGGCTGGTATGTTGCCAAACATATTTTCTTAAAGCTGTTCGGCTATCCATTCTTTTATGCGCCGCAGCTGATCATTGACGAGCGTCGCAATTCTTATCAACTGCCGGACCCTTTACCGCAGTTCGGGGAAAACGAATTCAGAGGGCGCTACTGGCGTGAGAATATTCACGTTTATGGCAACGAATACATCTATGGCAATCTGCAGTTTGGCCGCTCCGAAGAAAAAGGAGCCGGTTACGGCGGCCAGGCAATAGTGCGCCTTAGCGAGCGCGATCATTTAACCTATATTACCGATAACTGGCAGTACGATCGAACACAGGAACTATTGTCTTATGAACACAGTTTTATAGATCTGCCCAATAAAAAAAAGATCTCTTTTAACGATCTCTTCCGTTATAACGAAAATATCCGCGATCTCTCCGGCGCTACAATAAGAATAGATGCCTCTAAATACGAAGAAATTAACAACGAAATAGTTAATCGTGAACCGGAAATTATTTTTGACGGTACTTTTCCGCTACCCTATTACGGACTGGTCTTCCGCAATAAAACTTCACATGGGGTCATAACTGAAGTCACCAGAGAAACTGAAGCGACCAAATATGAGTTTTTAAACGAATTGTCCCGACCAATTAACTTGCCTTTTGATATCTGTCTCACCCCCGGCCTTGGTTACGATAACGTTCAATACAATAAAAACCCTTTTTTCTGGTACCGCGAATATGACTTCATTCAGGGTCAGAAAAAATTCTGGATCTTTACCGCCAAAGGGACGGTTGTTGATTATTTGAGAGAAAAAGGTGGCTCGCCTTTTAGATATGACAAAAAATATGAAGATTCTGACTATGTTAAAACCGATGTTTCCATGAAACTTTTTCATTCCCGGCTCGGGCAGCAAACCAAGTATACACTAGAAAAATATAAAATAACTGATATAGTTTATTACTTAAAATTACATCAAAGATCGTGGTCTTTAAATGCAGAATACAGTATCAAAAAAGAAGAGTGGGCGGTTGATCTTCAGATCATGCTGCTCTAATTTCAACAAAAAATATTTTTCATATTTTTTGTTTTGTTTTATTTTTATTTCGGCTGCCCACAGCACCGTTGTTTATGAAAAAATGATCGAGGGCAAGCCGCTGACCATTACAGCGCCGGCCAGTGAAAATATTGGCGAGGACATTGTCTTTTATACTAACTCCGGCAAAAAAGATGTTTTTGTTAAATACGATAATGTCACAATTCAAACAACTAAAGTTATTTTAAATGACCAGACCAATCATATAGAGATCAGTCAAAGTTTTTATTCCAGTCTCGACAAATTGGAACTGGTCGGCCAAACCTTAATTTACAATCCGGAACGGATGATCTTCCGGGCCAAAGAACTTTATCTGGAATCTGATGATTCAATTTTTTTAGGCATGAACCGCTTTACTATTGATGAAGATAAAATGGTCATTGATAAAATGCTGATCTCGCGCGGCAACGCCAAGATAATTGATAATGAGGCGATCGATTTTTTGCGGCTCAATAAACTTTCGATCGATCTCTCTTTAGAAAACGCCGTCATTTATCCTGAATGGTATGTTATTAAACATCCTATGCTTAAAATAAATGGGCTTCCCATTCTTTACGCCCCGACTGTCATTTACGATAATAGTCCGGCCGCTTATGAAATGCCAACCCCTTTTCCGCGCTGGGGCTACGATGCTTACCGTGAAAACTTCTGGCGGGAAAATGTTCACTATTTTTTCAATGAGCACATTTTTGGCAGCGTACAGTTTGGCCACTCAGAAAAAAAAGGCAATGGCTTTGGCCTATTTCATGTCTACAGAATAGACCCCTATAATCAATTTTTCTACATTAATGAAAATTGGCAATACGCAGATACCCAAGAAGAATACCGCTACAAACACAGTTTTACCAAAATGACCTTTAATGAAGAAGATTCTTTTTTTGAACGACGTGAGAAATTTTTCAAAGAGATGGGCCCCAAAAGAACTTTAGAAATACTCTATACTAAAAAAGAAGAAAAAAATAACGAAGTCATTAACCGCCTGCCGCAATATACATTCGAAGGTGATTTTTCCCTCCCCAAAACAAGTTTTTCGCTTTATAATTTGACCAGCTATGCCAGTATTGAAGAACTTTCTACGGAACGCTCCGGTGTCAAAGGACGGTTTCTCAATCAAATAGGGCATCCTCTTGATATCCCTTTTTTAAACTCCACTTCCGTCGGACTCGGCTATGACACCATGAATTACAACAAAGATCCTTTTTACTGGTATCAGTTATACGATTATGTTTCTGTTAAATATCATCGCGGATTTTTTAACGCTGAAGCCAGAGTGACCGATTATTTAAAAGAAGAAGGCAGTTCACCATTTGAGTTTGACAAACCTTCACTGAGATCTGATTATGTTAAATCTCAGTACTTTTTTACTTATGAAAAAGTCACTATCGGCAAAGGGAGCAAATACGCCATTTATGACGGCAAAATTTCTGACATTATTTATTATATTCATATCCGTCAGTCTTCCTGGAGCATGAAAGTAGAGCACAACTCTAAACAGCAGAGCTGGTGGGCCGGCTTTTATCTAGAACTTTTTTAAAACATTTTTTCTCTGTATAATGCCGCTTATGAAAAAAATATTAATTAGTGCTATTGAGGTTTCCGCCGATATGCATGCCGCCAATTTAGTAAAAGCTATTAAAAAGATTGACCCGGAAATTAGTTTTTTTGGTTTCGGCAGTGAACAGCTGGCAGAACAGGGAGTGAAAATATATGGTGACCTGACGCAAAAAAGCACAGTTGGTTTAATTGAACCAATTAAGCACCTGGCGGCCTATCTTAAAGCCTTAAATTTATTAAAAAATTTATTGATCAAAGAAAAACCGGACGCTTTTTTTTGTATCGATGGCCAAGGCTTTCATCTGCCGGCAGCGGCCACCGCTAAGAAATTAAAAATACCGGTAATTTATTATATTACACCCCAGGAGTGGCTCTGGGGCACAGAGACCGGCGGCCGTAAAGCAGCAACACTCTGCGACCTAATGATCTCGATCTTCCCGGAAGAGGCCGCTTTTTATAACAAATTAAAACCAGGCTGCGCTGTTTATAACGGTCATCCGCTCGTTGATATTGTTAAACCAACTAACAACCGCACCGACTTTTTTAAAAAACAGGATCTTGATTTGCAAAAAAAACTAATTGTCATTTTCCCCGGCAGCCGGCGTCAGGAACTGGAAAAATTCTTACCGGTCTTATATAAAACCGCAAAATTATATCAAAAAGAAGATACCCAGATTTTAATTGTAGCGGCCAACCAACCTTGTTTAGAGAAAATAAAACTAAAGGCACCGGACATAAAAGTCATTCTTAAAGAAAACTACAATGCCATTAACGCCGCCGATCTGGTAATTTCTTCTACCGGCACCATTACACTGGAAACGGCGCTTTTGTTAAAACCCTTAGTTTCTCTCTATAAACTAGGCGCGCTCTCTTATCTTCTAGCCAAACTGCTCTTTGGGCGCAGGATACCAAAATATATGGCGCTGCCCAATATGATCACCGGCCGGGAGATAACGCCGGAAATAATTCAACACGGGGTTACTGCAAAAAACATTAAACAAAAAGCGGATGATCTGTTAAAAAACCCTGCCGCCGCTATTCTGGAACTTACAAAATTAAGAGCGAGCCTGGAACGAACAGATATTCTCAAAAAAAATGCCGAAGAATTTATTGCTTTTTTAAAAAAAGCTAGTTTAAGCGCCTAACAGTTCACGCGCATGGGCTTTAGTAGTATCGGTAATCCGTCCGGAAAGCATTCTGGCTATTTCATGCTCACGTTCAGCTTCCTGCAATAGCCGGACATCAACAGCCGTAGTTTCCTGCTCAGTATTTTTAATTACCATCAAATGTCTATCAGCCACCGCCGCTATCTGCGCCAGATGAGTAATACAAATAATTTGATGTTTATCTGCAATAGCTGCTATTTTTTTAGCAATGGCATTAGCTGTGTCGCCGCCAATACCAGTATCTATCTCGTCAAAAACCATGGCCGGCACAATATCGCGATCAATTAAAACATCTTTAATAGCGAGCATCACCCGAGAAATTTCACCGCCTGAGGCGATCTTGGTCAACGGTTTCAAAGGTTCACCAGGGTTAGGTGAAATTAAAAACTCCGCATTATCATAACCTTCAGCGGTATAGAATTCTTTTTTGCTGATCAGGATATCAAACTGAACTTTTGCCATTTTTAGATCACGCAGCGAAATTTCTATTTTTCCTGCCAGTTCTTTAGCTGTTTTTTTGCGCAATAAAGAAAGGGCCTGCGCTGCCTGCAGATATTTTTCCTCTGCCAACCGGCACTCTTTTTCCAGTTCTAAGAGCCGCTCCTCAGAAAATTCTATATTATCCAGCAGTGCTTTGATCTCTGCTTGCTTTTGCAAAAGCAATTCGCCGGGGTCTGCTTCTGGCGGCAGCTGCTTTAAATGTTTGCGCTTTAATGTATTATATAGATCAAGCCGGTCTACCAGCTCTTCCTGGCGCTGCGGATCATACTCCAGTGAAGACTCATACTGGCCGGCATTTTCTCTAAAATCCTCAAACATGATCTCCAGCGATTCCGCCTGCTCTGAAAGACTTTTTAACGAGCTCTCCTTTACTAAAATTTTTTGAAGCAAATTTCTATTCCGTTGCAAATTACTCATTGTTTCATTAATAGAGCTATTGATATCTTTAAATGTTTCAGCTATTTCATTAAAATTATCTAAACGGGCCCGCTCCTGTTTAATTTCCAGATATTCGCCCGGCTTAAGACGCGCCGCGGTTAGCTCCTCGTATTGATATTTATAAAAATCTTTTTCCTCTTGTTTCATGTCACGGCTACGCTGTAAAAGTTCATACTCTTTTTTTAATTTATCATAAATATCAAAGGCTTTAATTGTTTCCAGCTTGGCGTTTAGATCAATAAATTGATCTAAAATTGCCAAATGATTGACCGGATCAATTAAAAGCTGGTGCTGATGCTGACCATGAATATCAAAAAGATAGCGAGAAATCTCCCGCAGTTTATTTTGCGTAACTATCCGGTCATTGAGTTTGCAAATATTGCGGCCATTAAGTTGCAGCTCGCGGCCGATAATTAAAATGTCGTCATTTTCATAACCGGCAATTTCTCGACCCTTAATATCAAAGACTGCCTCCAGAAGCGCTTTTTGCCGGCCAGTTTTAATGAGCTCGGTAGAGGCGCGCTCACCAAGGATCAAGGAAAGGGCGCCGACAATAATAGATTTACCAGCCCCCGTCTCGCCGGTAATAACATTAAAACCGGGGCCAAATTCAATATTAAGTTTATCGATCAGCGCATAATTTTCAATATAAAGTGAGATCAACATTTTTTAGTCTTTCCAAATTTTTCTTTAAATATCTTATTAAAGTTATATGTTTTAAAACGCAAAAAATTAACCGTCTGTTCGGCCTTTTTTATAGTCAGTGAACTATTCGGTTTAAGTCTGGCTATTTTGTAGCCGTCAAAAGTCACCAGCAGTTTTACTTTTTTAGTATTATCAGGGACCACACAGGCCGCTAAACTATCACGAACGACCAATGAACGCCAGTTAACAGCATGCGGGCAAATTGGTGTAATAATATACTTTTTATTCTGCGGCGCCAGGATCGGCCCGCCGGCAGAAAGATTATAAGCAGTAGAACCGGTAACAGTAGAAATAATTATACCGTCCGCACGAAAATGAGTTTCCTGGTCATTAACAATAATATCCACATCAAAAAGACGCGAGATACCGGCGCGACAAAGAACTACTTCATTTAAGACCAGTTCTTTTTTAAGACAGCGTGTTTTATGATAAACCGCCACCTCTAAAAAAGAGCGCTTATCTAATTTATATTTTTTCTTTCTGAATTTTTCTAGAGCGGCAACTACTTCACTGCTCTCCAACTCAGCTAAAAAACCTAGCCGCCCCAGACGAACTGCCAGCAAAGGAAGCCCGGTCTCTTTTATTTTATGGGCCGCCCGCAAATAAGTGCCGTCACCGCCCAAGGCTAAGACCAGATCGCATTTTTTAGGGAGACGTTCTATGGAGAGCCGATAGCCGAGCGCCGTCAATTCTTTAATGATCTCTTTAGCCTGTCCGGCAATGGCCGGCTTTTTATTGTAAAACACAGCTATCTTAAGCATTAGGTTTCCTTAAAAAAATAAAATATTCTTTATTGCCGTCTGTCCCTTTGATAGCCGAAACATCATCGGCCAGGTATTCGTAACCCAGGCCAAGCGCAATTTCTTTAACTTTAGCCATGACCTCTTGATGGACCTGCGGATCTTTAATGATACCACCTTTACCAACCTGTTCCCGCTGTGCTTCAAACCGAGGCTTAACCAAAGAGATCACATAACCGCCAGGTTCTAAAATATTATATAAAGGGTCCAGAATTTTATCCAGCGAGATAAACGAAACATCGATAACTGCAAGCGCTGGCAAAAAAGCACCAGCAGCAGCATGATATTGCTCTAACGTCATATATCTAAAGTTAAACTTTTCTATTACGGCCACCCGCTCATCGCTGCGGATCTTCCAGTCGAGCTGACTGTGACCAACATCAAGGGCAATTACCTGTTTGGCTCCTGCCTGAAGCAAACAATCGGTAAAACCACCGGTCGAGGCGCCAATATCCAGACAAACAAGGCCATTGGGATTAAAATTAAAACTCTTTAACGCGCCGGCCAATTTAAGGCCACCGCGGCTGACATAGGGACATTGTTCACCTAGAATTCTAATAACAGCATCTTCAGCGACCTGATGACCGGCTTTAGTGATTTTTTGTTCATTGACCAAAATAGAGCCAGCCATGATCATGGCCTGCGCTTTATTGCGGGTTTCCGCCAACTCGCGCTGAACCAGCAATTGATCGAGACGAATTTTAGACATGATTAAATTATATGATTAAGCACCGTTTTTTCACAGTTTAAAATTACTGCTTAATAATCGAATTTTTTAACTATTTCCAAACTTTCTTGATAATTATCTGGATTAACATATAAATACCAGTACTTTGAACGAGAAATATCAGAAAGTGCTGGCACAACTTCTTGAATAGGCTTATCACTGCTAAAGCGCTTAGAAACAATATTAAAGTTATATTTTGTAAGCTGATTATTCGCAGTCTTAAATTCAATACTCTTAACATTTTGTTTTCCTATCTTCTTTTCCAAAGAATCCTGGATTGTTTTCATTTTAAACTCTTCATCATTATATATTTGTGCAACCACAGAAAAAGGGACTTTATTTTCAAGCGCCCGAGCATTCAAATCTTTATGTTTTCTTTCTCTTAATAACATTATCATATCAACATCAGAAAATTTTTTAATTTTATTTAGATCTTTTTTAGAGGAAATTGCTTTAAAAAAAACTTCTTCTAGGTGCTTTTCTAAAATAGCTACATTTTTATTATAGTAAATGCTTTTATACAATCTCTTACGTATATTATAAAACTCAGCAAAAGCCTCAATGCCGCCTTCTTCTAAAGCTAGATTAATTTTATTCTTATCCGAAAAAGAAAGTTCCAGTCTGTCAATTAATCGATCAACATCAATCCGCACCTCTACGCCACAAAAAAAAGCATCTCGCTGCAAATAATCTAGCTTATCTGCATCAAAGGCACTGTCTTTAATCTGTTCAATTATTCGTTCTAAAACTTCCTGTTTATAATTAAGCTCAAAGCTATTTTTTTGCATAATTTTTTCAATATCAGTGCTTTGCCAGTTCTGTTTGGTCTGTTTTTCATGATCAAAAGAAAATCCTGCTTTTTTAACAGCACGCTCAAATAAATGAGCACCCGGCCCGTGACCTGTATCATGCATCAACATTTCTAAACGCAGCTTTTGCCTATAAAAAGAAACTTCTTGTTCATTTAACTTTAATATACCGGCATATTTATTCATTAAAGTATCAAACATCAATGTCGCATAGTGTGCTGCACCCAAAGAATGTTCAAAGCGAGTATGATTAGCACCAGGAAAAACACGATAAGCTAAACCAAGCTGTTTAATTTCAGTTAGCCTGCTAAGAAATCTACTGTTAATAAAATCTTCCTCAATTTGATTAGCAATAAAGAGAATCCCATCTGGTAATTGATATTTTTTTTGGAAACCTCTTTTTTCTAAACTTAAACTAAATAAAGAAATTTGTTTTTTATCCATAATTCCTCCTCTATCACTCAACTAAACTCAAATAAAGCGCCAAACCCTTTAAATATAGCGTCTCTTCGCCAAGTTCATTCAACAAAACCAATGACAATAAATAAGTTTCCGGATCCCAATCCCATTTTCCAATACCGCGTCTTTTGATCAGATCAAAAGAGTGCTCCGGCTCTTGATATTTAACATATATTTTCCTGGTCTTTTTATAAGCAAACGGAGAATCGATTATCTTGTTCTGAAACTCAGCGTCTTGATGCTCGCCAATTAAAACAAGATCTGGCCGGCGATTATAAGAAAATTTTGTGCCGAGCACAATTATCTCCGTATGCTGTGGGTCAATGCCTTTTAAGGAAAGAACATTTTTCCAGAGATCAACAAAATATCTTCTAATAGGAGAATTACCTTCCCCTTCAACAATTTGTTGAGTTTTTTCCATGCCAAGAAAAAAATTATCTTTATTATAGTCTTTTATTACTGCTTGATTTTCTTCCATTAAATGATAGTAATACATTGCCGACGGGATATATGGCAATAAACGGCGGTAGCGGCCGTTTTCATAACCGCCTTTTAAAATATCTTCGTAAAGATCTGACTCCAAAACACGAGCACACTCCGGCAAAGTTTTAATAACACTAAATGCAGTAATATTTTCTTCTACAAAACGCTCCAGCAAAAGATCTCTAAAATAAAATTCTATTAAACCATAGTAACCAAAATCAGCAGCCAGTTCGCTATTTTGACGCTGTCTTTTGCTATTGCTCTCTTTGCCTAACTGAACACGGTTAAAATATAAAGGCGTATTAATTAAGTGCTCGCCGCCGTTTAAATACCAAACATCGGGCATCAACAGTTCCAGCTGTTGATCAAAAGTAGCGCTGACCGCAGATCTTTCTAAGTTATAGCCATTAACTATATAGCTATCAAAAAGAAGATCAGCATTAATACCACCGTAAGAAAAATAACTGTCTTTTAAAAAAAAGATGTTTTCATAGAACTGTGACCGCAGTTCTTGAAAATGCGCATATTTTTCCATATAAGGAAAAACATATTCTGTTTTATTTGCTATTTTTTTTAAAACAATATAGTTCATAACAACGTAACTCTCTGTTTTCTATTTTTTAAAATCCAACAGATATTTTGTAAACTTACCTTTCTCACTATAGAAAGAAGCGGCACCGTTTATTTTCTTTGGCAAAATATCTAAAACCAAACTCATGCCCAGTGAAAATCTTTCGTCAGTTATCATTAATTGTTCCATATCTTTTCCCTTGCCATTATCTGTAACTACCACCCAATAATTATTATCAATCAGCTCAATCTCTATATTTATTTCCGGCTTTTCTTTTTCATTAAAAGCATGTTTAAAACTATTAACTATCACTTCATTGAGCCAAAAACCAAGGGCAGAGGCTTTTTCCGCTATAAGTTCATAATCTTCGTTGATATTTATCTTAAAATTAACCGTATTGTTTAATTTTTTTAACTTATCAACAATCTCATAGACAAAAACAAAAATATTCACATTATCAAAATCATTGTATCTATATAATACCGTCTGCAAAGATACTATTGTATTGATCCGCGTCATAATTTCTCGCGACAGTTCTTCAACAGAAATATTTTCATCAGACATCATGATCAATTCCATAAAAGAATTGATTAAATTCAATTGATTGCCAACGCGGTGCGAAAATTCGCGCATCAGCCATTCTTTATATTTGAGCGCTATTTTTAACTCTTTTTCCCGCTGTTTGATCTCGGTAATATCTCTCACTACCGCCATTACCGCCGGCCGGCCGTCAAAACTAACAACCGAAGAAACGGTCTGAACATCATGAACGTCACCTTTAGCAGAAAGAATTCTATGTTCAATTGGCATAGCAATAACTTCTTGGTCAGCATATTTAAATAAGATCTCCTTAATATTCTGACGATCTTCTTCATGGACCAATTTTAAAATATGCTTGTTTTTTAATGCTTTACTATCCATCACGCCAAAGAGTTCTAAGCCGGTCTTATTCACATACTTGATCTTACCCTGTGCATGAATAATTATCGTGTCCGGCGACATCTCCACCAACTTGCGGTAACGCTCTTCGCTTTCCAATAAATTGGCATCTACCTTACTCTTGGCCAGCGCTCGTTTAATTGTAAAAAGTAATGCCGGCACAGAATGAGGCTTATTGATAAAAAAAGTGTTTTCCATTTTGGCAATTGACTCTAAATGGGCTAGTTCTTCTGAGGCGGTAACAAAAATTATCGGCAATGACATTAATGTTCTAACCTGCCTTGCTATGTCAATGCCGTTTTGATCGGAATTCAATTCTATATCGGCAATAAGAATATCTGGCGCTAACTCTAAGATCTTAGAAACTATATCTTTAACATCATTGAAAATAGCAACAACATTGTAGCCGAAAGTTTCAATATTTTTTTTCAGAAATTTAGCATAAACAACAGAATCTTCTAAAATAACGATCTTATTACTGATTATTTTCGTAGCCATTTGATCAAATCCTATCTCTTAACAATATCATTCAGAAATGGTCATATCCAAGACCAGCAAAATGAGAGCCCTGACCCTTTTTAACGATCTCGCCTATTTCATAAACCCTGAACGGCATTTTTTTAGCTATTTTTTTGCCGGTGAATAATAACTCATAATCCTCGCCGCCGTAAAGGGCATTGTTGAGCGTAGCTTTTTTAACTAATGGTATTTTTTCTTCTGCTATTTTCACTTCATAAGCGCTCTTAACGGTCAGATCATGCACACAGCGAGCTACTCCATCACTGATATCGATACAAGCTGTAGCGATGTTATTATTGGCTAAATATTCACCCTCTCTAATGCGCGGCACCACCTTATTGGTGTATTTACTCACAGCCCCTGAGCCCAGCGGACCTGTCACATAAACCTTATCGCCGAGTTTAAAGCCGTGCCGGGTCAATATTTTTTTAGAACGATAGCCGATAATAGTAATAGAGATCGTATTTAGATTTTTTGAGCCGGTAATATCACCACCAATAATTTCAACATTAAAAACACCGGCCGCTTTTTTAAAGCCCTGATAAAGTTCTTTAATATTTTTCTCGCTTACCTGTTTATTTAAAGAAAGTCCGACCAATAAATATTTCGGAGTGCCACCCATTGCCGCAATATCTGACAAATTGACATTAATAGCTCTTGCACCCAGCTGGTTCCAGCTGATCTTTTTGAGATCAAAATGAGTTTTTTCTACCAACAAATCTTTAGATATCAAATACTTTTTATCAAATACCGCCGCATCATCAAACAAATTTTGTTTTGAGTTTTGTTTACGAATAATCTTTAAGAAATCAAGTTCTTTCATAGACTCCTCTTATTACCCTCTCTTTCAAGCGCCGCACTGAGCCTGCGCCGTCCTGAGTAGCGTAGCGTATCGAAGGGCCGAAGTGAGAGGGGCTGATTATTTCATCGAACAATGCTCACCACACATTGTGCACTCTTTAATCCCTTCCATATTACCCTGCCGATATCTGATCTCCCTGGCCTTGTCGCTATCTATCGCCAGTTCTATTTGTTTCTCCCAATCAAAATTCTTTCTTGCCATTGCCATCTCGTTATCCCATTGTCTAGCACGTTCAGGATATTTAACAATATCAGCACTATGCGCCGCAATTTTTGAGGCAACTACACCGGCACGCACATCTTCAATAGAAGGAAGTCCCAAATGCTCTGCCGGCGTTACGTAACAGAGAAAATCGGCACCAGCAATAGCAGCCAGCGTACCGCCTATTGCCGACGTAATGTGGTCATATCCTGGGGCCACATCAGTAGTTAGCGGGCCTAAAACATAAAAGGGCGCACCGTGACACAGCTGTTTCTCTAGTTTCATAGAATATTCTATTTCGTTATAAGGGAGATGGCCCGGCCCCTCAATAATAACTTGTACATTTTTAGCCCAAGCCCTTTTGGTCAATTCACCTAAAATTTCTAACTCCCTGATTTGGGCTCTATCGTGCGCATCTTTTAAACAGCCGGGGCGCATTCCGTCACCAAGCGACAGCGCCACATCATATTCATAGACAATATCACAAAGTTCATCAAAATATTCATAAAGGGGATTTTCCTGGCCGGTCCGTTTGATCCACTTATTTAGATATGACCCGCCACGGCTGACCACACCCATTAAACGCGGCTCTCTTTGCAAAATCTCTGTTATCTCTTTTGTTACACCGCAATGAACCGTAATAAAGTCCACACCCTGCTGACACTGTTTTTTTATTATTTCAAAAATAGCCTCTTTGGTGAGTTCAGATTTTTTTTCGCACATCAGCTGATAAATAGGAACTGTCCCAAAGATCAAACCGCAGCGAGCGATCATCTCCTTGCGAATAGCATCTAGATCGCCGCCGGTACTTAAGTCCATCACCGCGTCGGCACCGTATTTTTCAGAGACTTCCAGTTTTTCCATTTCCATCTCAATATCGGTCATCATGCCTGAAGTGCCAATATTAGAATTGATCTTTGTCGACATCCCTTTGCCGATAGCACAGGGCTTAATATTTTTTTTATTGTTCTTGACCAGTGCGATCTCGCCCGATTTAAGGCCGGCTAAAATTTCACTGACAGAAACCTGTTCTTTAACTGCAGCCAGCTCCATCTCCGGCGTAATTTGATCATTAAGTGCATATTCACGTTGTGTTTTCATTAAAAAATATCTCCTAAAATTAATGTTTTATTGAAAAAGAAGAATAGAGTTCACCTGCCGGCCGCCATTCAATGGCACAATCTTTCAGATATCCAGCAAATTCACGCTTTATCTCTTCGATCAGCTCAATTATAACCTCTTTTCCTCCCTGCGCAACCATCTGGACCGTGCCGTCGGGCAAATTTTTCACCAAGCCGGTTATAGGATAACTGGCAGCCAAACGGCAGGCGGTATAACGAAATCCCACCCCCTGAACCTGACCTTTAAAGATGATATTCGCCTGATCCATGGTAAAATTATAACATGAACCCCTATCCCCGGCCCTTTCCCCGCAAGCGGAGAAAGGGAGAAAATACAAGGAATAACTATATGATAAACAGATCACTAACAGATCACTCTTTAGAAGAAATAAAAAAAATTCATCAGCTTTCTAAAAAAAAGAACAGCAAAGACCATTCAAAAGTTTTACTGGATTTTATTGAACATCACGCACAAGAAATTCGCGAACTATATGAACAGGGCAACGAGCATTATCTAACTGAAACAGGCGATATGATAATTTTATGTTTGGAACTGCTCATAGAAAACAGCGTTATGCCTGATGAAATAATGGAAAAATGTTATCAGAGATTTAAAAACAAACTGCATTAACCAGCTTTGTTCTTTAAGAAATAAAACAAACCTTCTTTCATGTTTTTATTAAAATAATCAAAATCATCTTTTAATTTTTCGCGTTTAAAAATAATATCCATCTGTTCTTCTTTATCCAATCTAAAGATCATCTTAAAAAAATTAAATAAAACTAGATTCTTAGCCGAAGAACCAGGCTCCTCTTTTCTGGCCAGCTCCTCCCAAAGATCATTAAATAAAATAAAAATAGCATAATGATCAGCGTAAGCCTCCATAGCCGGCTGCGGCTGATGTAAATAATTTTGATCTAGCTGATACTTTTTAACAAATTTCTGCCATTCATCTTTTTCCTGATCTGTAAGAGAAAAATAACTGTTATGCCCTATTTCATGCAGCAACACCAGATATATTTCCTCTTCGGTAAGTCCCTTTAAAAAAATATTTATCTTTCTTTCCAAATCCATATTTTCAAGGTCGCCATCTTCCACAAAAATATTTCCCAAGGCAAAACGGCTATCTTTCCTAACTTCATTATAAAAATTTATTTTAACAATATTATAAAAATGGACTGATTCCGGCACATATTCTTTGAACTCAAGGCCATTCAATAAAAATAGTTTTCTTATTTCAGGAATGATACGTTCAAATCTTTGTTTAAAATTATAATTAAGCTTAACAATATCATTTTCCTTAAAGTTAAGATTTATCCTAAAATGCTCTCTAATAAAATCAACATCATTCTCTTCCAGCTGTTTATTGACAATATCTTTACATTTTTCAAAGCGATCGTTCTGACGACATAAACGCCAGTAAGTTATTTTTATTTCAGTTAGTATTCTTTGACTTTCCGGCGTTGGCATTTTCTCGCTTTTATCAAGAGCGCGCTGAAGTAATTCTTTTGCCAATAAGTAATTATTGTCTTGATCTTTAGACTGTTCGGTATAAAAATCGGCAAAATAAATATAGTTATAGAGATCATCTGGAAATTTCTCTATCAACCATTTGTATTGGGAAATTGCTTCTTCTTTTAACCCTGCATCATCCAGCGCTCTGGCATATTTTTTATGAAAAGCATAGATAATTTGCGCTTCTTTTTGGCCTAATTTAGTCCACTGGCTAATTAGCTCATAAATATCCTGTTCTTTATTTAGTTTATTTTTACGTCGTTCTCTAAAAGCCGCTTCACCATTCTCAATACCCAGTCTGAATTTTTTTATCTCATAAAAAGCAGCAGCCTTTTTATTATCCCCGCTCTTTTCGGCACAAATAATAATTTTATCTATCAGCTGAAATGCCAGATCAATATCTTTAAAACCGGTTAATTTTAAAAGCTCAATAAAGCCCTCTTTAGCAGCAGCTAAAAGGCCAAGATCTTTATTTTCCAAGCCGGCCTGATATAAAATAAAAGGATTTTTTTCTTCCAAAACAAGTTCACTCATTTTATCTTCCTGGTCAGAAACTATCTGTTTGCCTACCAGATCGGTTTTCTTATTTTTTTTAGACAAAAGATCATCAAAAAAATCATCGCCGGCGTTTTTATATTTTGCCAGTTTATCATTTTGATCAGATATGTTTTTTTTATACATATTTATTTCACCCTTAATCCATTTATACCCGCTTTTTGCACTAATTATGCATTGCAGGCAATTATATGATAAAATAGTCTTTTGCCCTGAGGAGCACTGTCATTAAGCACACCGAACCAGAAATTGCTAAATTATATCAACTAGCCACGGCAGAACTGCCGGTAAAAATAATTTTTTCAATTACCGAAAAACCGACATTTTATACCGTTACCGCCTCCTTTCAAAGCGAACAATACGCTACGCTCAAAAATATTCCGCACGCGCTTCTAAGCATTCCAGAACAGCTTTTAATTGGCTTTTTATATACCCAGCCGCATAATAAAAACATTTTTTATGTTGAAAAAGAGTTTGCCGACAAACTTTTCTTCTACCTCAACGATCTTGGTGTCACAAAAAAACCGCTAAACGACAAAGGAAGAACAGAACTCACTTACCTGCTCGATATCTCGCACAATTTCTGTAAACTTACCATCGACCTGAGTGCGGCCGGCAAAAAACAGTTAAACGAAATAGACCGCCAAAAACTGCCGCCGGCAGAAAATCTTTTTATTGGCTTTCTCTCTAATGTCCCCTTAACGAACGGCGCTTTCTTTTTTAACAGTAAAAATATCTCCCGGATGTTCTATTTTTTAAGTAAGATCAAGCATAAAAAGGATCTTTTGACCGGCGAAGATATCAAGATCAGCGCCGCCCCTTTTAAACCACTAATCAAAATAGACAAAGATGCTTCCGGCATTAAAATAGCGCTCTGCGACAAAAACAGCAAAACAGCCATAGAGCCCGCCCAATATGTTTTGTTTGGCGAAAAAGAACACTCTATTTTTTTTAAAGGGACTTTTTATAATTTGCCGCGCTTTAATTTTGAGTTACTACAGTCTTTTGCTGCGCGGCCAACACTCCTGCTGGATAAAAAATATTTAGCAGAAATAACCGCCGAAATTCTCCCCAAATTAGCATTACGCGAAGAAATTTATTTAGAGGCTGACCCAGCACTGCTGAAATACCAAAAAAGCACTATTACCGAAGAACCGCTACCGGTCCTGGAAATAAAGAAAAACAAAAATCATACGCTAAACGCCCAAATATTCTGGCATTACGGACCAAACCTTCTGGTCGCCGACCAAAAAGAAGATCACGCTAAATTCTATACACATCAATTTAATAACCAGCAATATCTTCTAAAGCGCTATCCGCAAAGCGAGGAATGGCTACGCAGTTTTCTAATAGAGAAGAAATTCTGTGAAACTAGCGGCGGCTATAAAATAAATGAAGACGATTTTATTGACTTTTACACTTACGACTTCCCCGGCTTAATGAAAAGCATTAAATTAAGTCTGACCGGCGAAGATATCAGCACCTATTTTTTCAATAAAGAAAGTGACGAATTTGCCTTAAATGTCGACTTTAAAGAAGGGACAAATATCAACTGGTTTGAGTTCAAACCAACTTATAATATCAATGATTTCAACTTCAGCCATGAACAATTGGCCGCTCTTTTTAAGACCAACAAAAAATATCTCCGCCTGGCCGACGGTTCTCTGGCCAAACTGCCGGCAGAAAAATTTAACGAACTGGAAAAAATACTTAAAAAAAGTGAGTTCAACAAAAAAAACAACAGCTATAATCTACAAAAAAACGAGCTCTATTTTCTCTACCATAATTTTAGACATGAAGCAAAATTACAGCTGGAAAATTCTTTAAAAAAAATAATTAACGGACTAGATAATTTCAAAGGGATCGAAAAAATATCGCTGCCGGCAACTAAAGCAGGAGCACCGCGCAATTATCAGATAACCGGCTATAACTGGCTTTTCTTTTTACATCAGCACTCTTTTAACGGCATTCTGGCCGACGATATGGGCCTTGGTAAAACTTTTCAGGTTTTATTACTGCTGCTCTACCTCAAAGAAAAAAAGCTGAAAAAAGAGCCATCCCTGATAGTTGTGCCGACTTCCGTTGTTTATAACTGGCAGGCGGAAATAGAAAAATTTACACCGAACTTAAAAAGCACTATTATTTCCGGCAACAAAAAAAGAGTCGGCAAAATAAAAAACCTTAAAGAATATGACATTATCATTACTTCTTACTCTTTAATCCGCAACGACCTGCAACACTACAGCAAATACTGTTTTGATTATGTCATTCTCGACGAAGCCCAGTATATCAAGAACCATAAAGCACTCACCTGCAAAGCGGTAAAATGTCTGCGTTCTAAGAACCGCCTGGCCTTAACCGGTACGCCGGTAGAAAACCATCTGGGTGAACTCTGGTCGATCTTTGATTTTTTAATGCCCGGTTTTCTCTCTTCTTATTCTTTTTTTAAAGTCCATTATGAAAATAATCCCGATAATTTAAAATTGAAGTTAAAGCCGTTTATTTTGCGCAGAATGAAAAAAGAGGTCATCAGCGAACTGCCGGCCAAAACGGAAATTAACAGCTATTGTAAATTAACCCCCGAACAAGAAGAACTCTATTTAAATATTTTAAAAACGCAAAAAAAAGAATTATTATCGCTCATTGAAGATAAAGGTTTAGCGGGAGCGCAAATCAATATTCTCTCAGTCCTCTTGCGCCTGCGCCAGGTCTGCTGCCACCCGCAGCTATTGCCGGGCAACAGCACTGTTAAAAACTCCGCCAAATTCGAACTATTCAAAGAGCTTTTACAGGAAATTATTGATGACGGCCACAAAGTGGTGATCTTTTCGCAGTTTGTCAAAATGCTCGATATTATAAAAAAACATCTGCAAAAAAATGAGCTCCCTTTTGTTTATCTGGACGGTTCTACCCATAATAAAAAAAGACAGGCACTGATCAATGAATTTAATAATAACCCCGAGCAAAAAATATTTCTCTGTTCGCTCAAAGCTGGCGGCGTCGGCATCAATTTAACCGCCGCTAACTACGTCATTATTTACGATCCCTGGTGGAACCCGGCAGTTGAACAACAGGCCATGGACAGGGTACACCGTCTAGGCCAAAAAAAAGATGTTTTTGTCTATAAATTACTGGCACGCGGTTCGGTTGAAGAAAAGATATTAACACTACAGGAACAAAAAAAAGATCTCTTGAAAAAAGTTATTAGCAAAGGTGGCGGCAGCTTCCTTTCGCAGGACGATATTAATAACCTCTTAACCTATTAACCCAGCCAGTGTCGGCCGCTGCCGATCAGAGTATCGATCTCCTTGCGCAGACGGACCTCCGGATTGACCCAGTACATACTATCAATACTGATATCCGCTGTAGCGGTATGCAAAATAACCGGCGTGGAACCACGGAACATCTGTAGTGTACTTTTAAGTTTTTTCAACGTCTGGTCATCCTCTACCGCCTCAACATCAATATAAAAAGATTGATTCTCTATAGCGCGCGCCACCGGAGTAACCTTGGAGATTACCACCTGACGTTCATCGCGTTTATTAGAATTGACCTTCCCTTCTAAAATAACTATCAGGTCATTGACCAGATACTCTTTATTGCCCTTATGGATCAATTTCCCCTGCTGATCCAGCACATCATCATAACTGCGCGGAAAACAAACTACCGGCACCGAGCCGTAAAGATCTTCCAGCTTGGCTACCGCCATATATTTTTCGGAACGGGTAAAGATCTGGTTAACCTGCGAGAGCATCCCCACCAGCTTAACCTCTGTATCCTCCGGCAAAGCAACCACATCGGTAGAGCGGTGATGTTTAAACCGCGTAAGATCGAGCTCAATATGTTTTAAAGGATGGTCGGAAATATAAAGACCGAGCAGTTCTTTTTCCATTTTTAATTTTTCATCTGGCGTATACTCCAGCACATCCGGCCAATTATCCTCGCCGGAAACAGTTAACCCGCCGACAAAATCTGTCCCAAAGAGCGACTCCTGGCCGTTGGCCATCTCTTTTTTAGAACGGGTAACATTGTCTAAAATATTGGCAAAGCCCTCAATAATAGCGCGTCGTTTACCAAAGCAGTCCAGCGCACCGCCCCGGGCCAGCGACTCTACGGTTTTTTTATTGATCGTTGACGTATCTACACGCAGACAAAGATCGGTAAAAGAACGATACAGTCCGCTCTTTTCACGTTCTTTAACAATAGCCTCAATAGCGTTAGCGCCGACATTTTTAATAGCCGATAAGCCAAAGCGAATAGCACCATTGACCGCGGTAAATTCGTTATCAGATTCATTGACCGACGGCGGCAAAACCTCGATCCCCAGGCGGCTACACTCGTTAATATACTCCATAACTTTTGTTTCATTGCCCGCTACCGAAGATAATAAGGCCGCAAAAAATTCCAGCGGATAATTGGCCTTGAGCCAGGCAGTTTGATAAGAGACCACCGCATAAGCGGCACTATGTGACTTATTAAAGCCATACTCGGCAAATTTAGCACAGGCGTCGTAGATCTCTTCTGCTTTTTTCTGGTCAAAATTATTTTTAACCGCACCTTCTACAAAATCAACCCGCATCTTATCCATAATCTCTTTTTTCTTCTTACCCATGGCCCGGCGCAATTCATCGGCCTGACTGAGCGAAAATCCGCCAATTACCGAAGCGATCTGCATAACCTGTTCCTGATAAAGGATAATCCCGTAAGTATCTTTTAAATAAGGTTCCAGTTCGGCAAAAGAATAGACTATTTTTTCCTTGCCATGTTTTCTGTTAATAAATTGGTCGACCATCCCGGAATTAAGTGGCCCCGGGCGGTAAAGCGCTAAAATAGCGACAATATCCTCAAAACAGCTCGGCTGAATTTTTTTGATCATCGCCCGCATACCTGGCGATTCACACTGAAAAATACCGACCGTCTCGCCCTGACGCAAAACCTTAAAAGCATTGTCATCGGTAAGCTCAATATCATTAATGTCTATGCTGATACCACGATTTTTCTTAATTAAATTCAGACAATCGTCGATCATGGTCAAATTACGCAAACCCAAGAAATCCATTTTCAAAAGACCAAGCTTTTCAATTTCGGTCATTGTATATTGCGTAACAATAGAATTATCTTTAGTATTCAAAGAGAGTGGAACTATCTCCATTAGTGGCACACCGGAAATAACGACACCGGCCGCGTGTGTGCCGGTATTGCGGGCAAAACCTTCCAGTTTAACCGCCCGGTCTAACAATTCTTTGGTATCGGCATTATTGTCATAGAGCGCTTTTAATTCCGGATTTTCCGCAAAAGCCTGCTCCAAGGTAATACCCGGTGTTGCGGGGATCATCTTTGCTATCCGGTCTACTTCACTCAAGGGAATATTCATGACCCGCCCGACATCGCGAACAACACCGCGGGCGGCCATTGTACCAAAAGTAATGATCTGCGAAACATTCTCATCGCCATATTTCTTGCGAACATAATCTATGACCTCGCCGCGCCGGCGGATACAAAAATCGACGTCGATATCAGGCATGGAAACACGTTCTTTGTTTAAGAACCGCTCGAACAGTAAATTATATTTCAGCGGATCGAGCGTTGTAATATTTAAAGCATAGGCGACAATTGAGCCGGCAGCAGAACCGCGCCCCGGGCCGACAGCAATGCCATTATTTTTAGCCCAATTGATAAAATCCTGGACGATCAAAAAATAAGCGGCAAAACCCATCGGTTTTATAACCTCTAACTCCATCTCTACCCGTGCTTTAACTTCCGGACTGAAATTCTCGCCATATCTTTTTTTAATACCCTGCCAGGTCAATTCTTCCAACCAGGATTCTTCCGTCTGTCCCTCCGGAACATCAAACTTAGGGAGATATCTGGCATCGGTATCAAATTTAAGGTCTATTTTTTCGGCAATTTTTAATGTCTGCTCTAAAAATTCCGGATTTTCCGAAAAAAGACGGAGCATCTCTTCTTCTGATTTAAAATAAACTTGATCAGAAAGAAATTTTAAACGATCGGTATCGCTCAAGACTTTGCCCTGCTGGATACACATTAATGTATCCTGCAAGGCCGCTTCGCCATGTTCTATATAATGACTGTCATTAGTTGCAATTATAGGAATATTCAATTCCGCGCCGAGCTTTTTAATTTCCGTAATCATTTTTTTCTGTTCGGGCAGACCATGATCCTGCACTTCAAAATAATAATCATCGCCAAAAAGCGCACGGTATTTCAATGCCACTTCTTTAGCCTCGTTATAACGGCCGGCGATCAAAAGAACAGCTACTTCTCCGCCGGTACAAGCCGATGTACAAATAAGCCCTTCACGATGTTCTTGCAAAAGCCCCCAGTCGATACGCGGTCGGTAATAAAACCCCTCAATACTCGCCAGTGAAACCATTTTAATTAAGTTCTTATAACCGGTCTCGTTTTTTGCCAGCAGGATTAAATGGTAATTAGCCGAGTCCTGCTTTCCTTCCTTTTGCTGCCTGGTCCGTGGCGCCACATAGACCTCACAGCCAATGATCGGTTTAATACCAGCATGTTTACAGGCATTATAAAATTGAAAAGCACCGTACATACTGCCGTGGTCGGTAATAGCTACCGCCGGCATGCCAAGCCGCACCGCTTTATTGACCAGGTCTTTAATAGAGGCAGCACCGTCGAGCAGTGAATACTCTGTATGTGTGTGTAAATGAACAAACGCCATAAAAACAATGAATCCCTTAACTTAAAGTGAGACAGTCATTTTAACCTTTAATCACTTTATCTGCAAAAAAAAGTTTTTTAACCCCTAAAAGCATCTCTAAAAAAATTAAGCGAAGCGATTTGCTGCTGAGCGTTGAACTCTATTAGGACCGTATCGAACCTAATATATCTGTTAATAATCTTTTTTTTATAGAGATAATAATTAACTGTCCTTAAGATCTTCTGTTGCTTTTTATCATCAACGGCCCCCAGGACATTTTTTAAGGCATGCTGCTGATAGTATTTGACCTCAATAAAACAGAGCACTTCGCCCTCTTCAGCAATAATATCTATCTCGCCAGTGCGTGAAAAAAAATTCCGGTCAATTATTTTAAAACCATTGGCTTGTAGATAATCAACCGCAATATCTTCGCCGAGTTTTCCTCTTTTCTGCATGATCAAATAAAATTACAATCCTGCTGCCAAAGAAAAACAGCAAATAAACCGCATCGATCAATATTTAACGAAATATCTGCAAAAAAAGTTGTCTTTTTAGCTAGAATTTAAATCTGTTTATATTCCGAGATCAGATTTAGTGAAAAGCGCCGACATGGCAAACCCGGCAGCCTGGGCATTAGCCTGCGCCCCCTCTTCTCTGTCTATCACGCCAATTATTTTTAAAACCTCTACGCCGTAATCACGCAGCCGCTCGGCAGCGGAAATAGCCGCACCGGCAGTTGTTAAAATATCTTCAATTAAAATGACCCGTTCCCCTTTTTTTAACTCACCTTCAAAAACTTTATCTGTACCGTAGCCTTTAGCAGCTTTACGCACAAGCACAAATGGTTTATTTACTTTACAGGCCAACACGCTGGTAATTGTTACAGCACCTAGCTCCGGACCGGCTAACCGGTCATAAGAATCAGCCGGCGGCAGAATTTCCGCTAATTGCTCTGCCAGAGGGATCAGAATTTCCGGCTTGGTGCCGAACAAATACTTATCTACATAATATTTACTCCGTTTACCGGAACGGAGAATAAAATCGCCCTCTAAAAAAGCGGCTTCTTTAATTTTTTTAGCTAACTCTTCTCTTTGCATGGTTTTAAGCCCCTCCTCTTTTTTAAAAAAAGGCCACTGTGATCAGTGGCCTTTTTAATGAAACAAATTATCAATAATTTACTCTTTTTTCTTCTTGTCTTTATTGTCTTCAGCAGGAGCAGCTTCGCTCTCTTTCTTTTCACCAATAACCGGAACTTCCGCTGAAACAGGAGCCGCCGGAGCCTCTTCTACTTTCATTGATCTCGGCACTTCAGCATGAACAATAATTTGATCGGCAGGCATTTCTATTTTCATATTATTTAATTTCAGATCACCAACCCGCACCGCGTCATGCGCACCTTCAATACCGGAAACATCAATATCAATATGTGAAGGTATCTCCATCGGCAGACACTTAATTATCAGGTCATGCACCTGTTGGGTCAAAAGCAGACCAGCCTTAACCGCCGGGCTTTCGCCAACCAGTTTAACTAAAACCCTGGTCGTAATAGCTTCTTTGACATTAATGCGCATAAAATCTAAATGAACAAAAGTATCCTTAATAGGATCTTTATCGCAGTCTTGAATTAAGGCCATTTCCTCAATTACTTTGTCTTTATCTTTAATTTTTAAATTAAAAATAGAGTTCATTTTAGCTTCCGATTTTCTCAATACACTGCTCAGCTCGCTGGCATTGACCGCTATTTTCAAACTATCAATATTTTTACCGTAAAAAACGGCCGGCACCATGCCCGAATTACGCATCTTTTTAGCGGCTTGTTTGCCTGTTTCTTCTCTGACTTCTGCTTCTAAAAATAATTTTTCTACCATTTTATAACCTCACTTAATATTATAATCTAACACAAAAGGGGCTGAATTATAACAATTAGCCGCACTCCAGGCAAGAAGAAAAAACTTAAAAAAGTGTCAGTTCCTGCTGGACCGAAAAACTGCGCCGATGGATCGGACAACGGCCGTATTTTAAGATCGCCTCAATATGCGCTGCCGTACCATAGCCCTTATTTTCCGCAAAGTTATACTGCGGATATTTCTCATGATATTCTAACATCAATTTATCGCGCGTAACTTTGGCAATAATAGAAGCAGCAGAAATTTCTTTAATTAAACTGTCGCCTTTGATAACCGCCTCTTGTTCTATAGCCAGCGCCGGAATAATTTTATTGCCGTCTATTAAACATTTATCCGGCCTTTGGGCAAGCGATTTGATCGCACTAGACATGGCCTTAAAAGTTGCCTGTAGAATATTGATCCTATCGATCTCTTGTTCATCGACAATGCCGACACCATAAATATAATTATTGGTTATTTTCTCAAAAAGTTCCGCCCTCTTATGCATGGGGATTTTTTTAGAATCGTCAATGCCAGCAAAAACCTCTTGTCCAACGGGAATAATAACCGCCGCAGCAACTACCGGACCGGCCAAAGGACCACGTCCAGCCTCATCAACACCGGCAATTATTAATTGTTTGACCATTAAAAACCCTGTACTACAGGTTATTTAAGACTACGCGTTAGAGACCAGTACTCTCTTTAGAAGATCTATCTCGTCTAAGATCTTACCTGTTCCGTAAGCTACGGCAGAAAGCGGATCGTCAACCAAGAAGACCGACATCTCCGTCTCCTGTGTAATAAATTTATCAAGGCCTCTCAAAAGTGAACCGCCACCCGCTAAAACTACACCGCGGTCCATAATATCAGCCGCTAATTCCGGCGGTGTTTTTTCCAGTGTAATACGAATTGTATTAACTACAATACCAACCGGCTCAGTTAAGGCATCGCGAATTTCAGAAGAGGTCAGTGTGAAGATTTTCGGCAGACCGGTCACCAGGTCACGGCCGCGCACTTCCATAGATTTTTCTTCTTCTATGGGGTAAGCAGAACCAAGTTCTATTTTAATTTCCTCGGCAGAACGTTCACCGATCAGTAAATTATAATTTTTGCGGCAGTGCTGAACAATAGCCTCGTCCATTTCGTCACCTGCAACACGGATAGATTTAGAAACAACAATACCACCTAACGCGATAACAGCAACCTCGGTAGTACCGCCGCCGATATCAACAATTAAGCTGCCGTAAGGCTCAGAAATAGGAAGGTTGGAACCGATCGCCGCTGCCATTGGTTCCTCAATTAAATAAGCTTCTCTGGCACCGGCATGCATGGCGGCATCTAGAACCGCTCTTTTTTCTACACCGGTAATACCGGAAGGAACACCAATTACAATTCGCGGCTTAATAATATGGTGACCCTGTGCTTTCTTAATGAAATGCTTCAACATCATCTCGGTAACTTCAAAGTCGGCAATAACGCCGTCGCGCATTGGACGAATAGCAATGATATTGCCCGGTGTTCGGCCTAACATTCTTTTGGCCTCTTCACCCAGTGCTAAAACTTTATTTGACCCTTTTTCAATGGCCACGACCGAAGGTTCTCTTAAAACGATCCCTTCGCCTTTAACAAACACGACCGTATTAGCCGTACCAAGATCGATACCCAAATCCCTTGAATATTTACTGAAAATTTTACTAAAAAGCTGCATTCTAAATTTCCCCCTATCTTATTTTTAACACCTGTTTTTAAATTTTCTCTAATAACTTATAAAATTGATAAACAGGAAAACCGACAACATTATAATAACAACCATTTACTTTTCTGACAAAACTTTTGCCGGCGCCTTGAATGGCATAAGCTCCCGCTTTATCAAAAGGCTCACCAGTAGCGATATAATCTGTTATTTCTTGCGCTGTCAGTTTTTTAAAAAAAACTTTTGTTTGTTCCAGAGCAAAAAAAGTTTTTTCACAGCCTTTGCTCTCGATTTTTAGCGCCAAACCGCTCACTACCAAATGCCTTTTCCCGGACAATGTTTTCAAGAAACAAGCCGCCTGCTCTTTATCAACAGGCTTACCAAAAACGCGGCCATTATATACCACTATCGTATCGCAAGCAATTAAGATTTTGTTTTTAACGCTTTTTATTGAATTAATTTTGTCTTTAACTACGTTTAAAATATCTTTTTTATAATGAAAATCTCTAATGTTTTCGGCAACTTCTTCTGCCGGCAGCTTTACCTCAAAATCGACCGCCAGAGAATTGAGAATTTCTCGCCGGCGCGGTGACTTTGATACCAGAATAAATTTATTATTCTTTAAGATCTCGCTGACTGTTTTTTTCATCTTTGCTTATTTAACGACAAGTACGGCGTTATAACCGTATTCTTTAGCCTTGTCCATATATTTTGTAGCGCTCTCTTTATTTTTAAAGGCGCCGATCTGAATTCTGTATTGTCCGTCGGCACTGTAAATAAAATTTTCAAAACCATCCGCCTTTAAATTGGCGGCCGCGTCGGCAGCCTGCGCCTGTGTTGGATAAACGCCGGCAATAACACGATACAATGCCGGCAAACGCTTGGCCACCGGCGGTGCTGCCACCACAGCAGGCTGCGGCTTAACGGCATTAACATCTATGACCGGCACTCTTGAAGAAACACTGGCCGCCGGCTTACTCTCCGGCGTATAGCCGCGCTGAGCGTAAAGATCGGCAACTTCCGGCGGAACCGCCTTAACCTGTTTGATCGGCTGGGCAACCGGTTTAAAAAGATCATCAGTCCCGGTAACTTTTTTAACGGCATTAATAGTCTCCCTAAAACCCGCCTCTGTCCGCTGTTTTAAAAAAGCGGGCAATTCAACTTTTTCCTGATGACTTTCCGGCAAAAAGATCTTTTTGCCGACCATAAAACTAGCCCAAAAACTAGCAACAACAATTGCAATAGAAAGCATTGTAAAAAAAACTTTTTTCAAACAGCCGTCGCCCTGCTCAGCCCTTAACAGCTCTTTTAATTCTTTAGATTCCTCTTTAAAAACACCGTCGAGCTTACTGCGCATAGAAGCTGCCGGCTGGTTGTTGAAATTATAACCGGGCGTCTGCGGCCGCTGGTAGCTTTCCGGCTGTCTATAAACCGGCGGCTCATTTTGCGGCAGGTATTGCCGTTGATAATTCTCTTGGTTCAATTCAGCAGCGGGTTCAGCATAAGGCTGCTGCCATTGTGTTGAAACAGGCGCTGACCTTGCCGGTGCAGGACGATAACTCTCGGCAGGCTGTCGGTAAACATCTTCATAAGCCGCAGGATTGCCTTTGATCTGTCTTTGTTGATCTTCGGGTATTTTATCTGAAAAATTAATACCAAAATCTTCAGCGTACTCGTCGAGCAAACTGCTTACCCCCCGTTAAAAATTGGCACAATTATAACACAGTCCTGTATTAAAAACTATTTGCCGGGCCGCCGGTCATCAATAGCCGCCATTACTAAATTTTTGAGCAGATCTGTCCATCTTTCATCTAAAGGAAAAATATCCTTATAGAAAACACACTGCGTCCCTTTTTTTTCATCTATCACTTCTAAGAGTTTTTCGTCGTGCATTCTGGAAAAAAAACCTTTTAATAAAAAACCTCTGGCCAATAATTCGTCCAGAGAAAGCGACCAAATATCATCTATATCCTGACGAGAAACCACACTGACACGATCGTAGTTTAAAAAAACTACCGGCTGATTTTTTACTACTTTGTTATTGGAAACTATTTCAGTCTCTGCCACAGATAATCTTTTTTTGAACATAACAACCTCCCAAGGATAACTTTTTTTAATTTTAAACCATGCCCCGCCAGGTGACAACCTTGAAAAATTTTTTAGACAGGAATATAATTCTAGCCGTTTTATCTCACTAAACAATGAAAGGGGTATGAGTTATGGAATTTCACAAAAAAATAGCAGCAGGGGCAAAAGAAAATATAGAGACGATCGAGCCAAATAACAAGGCCAGTATTCTGGATCTAAAAAAAGAACACTTTGAAGATCAGGTCTTATTAGCCAAGTTCGACTATAACGTTCCCTTAACTAACGACAAAGAGATCACCGACCCCAGAAGAATTACAGAGACCATCCCCACTATCAATTATTCATTTGAACAAGGGGCCAGGTCAATAGTTATCATGTCTCACCTGGGCAGACCAAAAGGAAAATACAGCGAGAAAGACTCGTTGGAACCAATAGCCAAAGAATTACAAAAACATTTGCCAAATAAAAAAGTTGTCTTTATCCCAATGGTAGAACACCATGAAGACGGAATGTCATTGAGCATCTCCCCTGACTATCAAACTTATTTAAAACACACCGTACCATCTTTGCTGAAAAATCCCCAAAAAGACACTGTTTATATAATTGAAAATGTCCGTTTTGACGCCCGGGAAGAGAAAAACTCCTCGGAAATAGCACTTGAAATGGCAAAAACTTGCCCGCAGGGATATGCGGCGTATATTAACGATGCCTTCTCGGCAGCACACAGAGGACATGCTTCAAATTTTGCTATTACCGATGTTTTTAAAGCAGAGGGACTTCCTGTTGTTTCCGGTCTTTTAATAAACAAAGAGCTTTACTACAGTAGCAGCATACTTAAAACAGCACCCAGACGTTTTGGCGCAATAATTGGCGGAGCCAAAGTTTCCAGTAAACTTGATGCCCTTACGAACATTATAGACAAAGTGGATGTTTTGATAATTGGCGGCGGCATGGCTTACACATTTTTAAAAGCAAGGGGAGAAAATATCGGAAAATCATTGGTTGAGGAAAATTTGCTTGAAACAGCCAAAGAGATAATGAGAAAAGCAGAAGAAAAAGAAGTTGACATTCTTCTACCGATTGATAATGTTTGCGGCCTTGAATTCAGCAATGATACTGAGATTAGTGTAGTAGAACAGATCCCGGATAAAATGATTGGACTTGATATCGGCCCAAAAACAATTGAATTATATTCAAATGAAATAAAAGAACTTAAAACCGTTATCTGGAACGGACCAATGGGCGCTTTTGAAATGCCTAACTTTGCAGCCGGCACCAACGCCATAGCTAAAGCCTTAGCTGACTCAGATTGTCTCTCGGTTGTTGGCGGCGGCGACTCGGCCAGCGCTGTAGAGCAATCCGGTCATGTGGATAAAATATCTTATATATCGACTGGCGGCGGCGCCTTCTTAGAAATACTTGAAGGCAAAAAGCTAGATGCTATTGAAGCCCTCGATGACCGTTCAAAATATCAGCAGGAGAAAAACAACTCCCAACAGGATGAACAAGAAGAGAAAGAACAAGAAGAATCTTCAGAATCAGAAGACAAAAAAGAAGAAAAATAAATTACAGTTAACAGTCTATCATGACCCCATCCCCTAGCCCCTTCCCCGCCATGCGGAGAAGGGGAATATAAAACACAGTAATGTTTTACAGAGCAGCGCTTATTATGATATTATTTTGCCTCAATTTTGATCAGAAGGAGCCACCAGATGTACAACAAGAAATCAGTAAAAGATCTCACTAAAAATGACTTAAAAGATAAAAAAGTACTCATCCGCGTAGATTTTAACGTTCCGGTAGACAAAGAGACCGGCGCAATTACCGACGATACCCGCATTACCGCCTCTCTGCCAACATTAAAATATTTATTAGAAAATGACGCTAAAGTAATTATCATGACCCACTTCGGCCGCCCTAAAGGCGAGAAAAACCCCAAATATAAAATAGATGTTATCGGCAAAAAATTAGCAGAATTGATCGGCCGGCCGGTCCAAAAACTCGACGATTGTATTGGCGCTGACGTTGAGAATAAAGTGAACGCCCTGAAAAACGGCGAAATAATTCTTTTAGAAAATGTTCGCTTCTACAAAGAAGAAGAGGCCAATGACCTTGAGTTCGCCAAGAAGCTGGCCAAGCTCGGCGACATCTATGTCAATGACGCCTTCGGCACGGCACACCGCGCCCACGCCTCTACCGAAGGTGTGGCCAGATTCCTCCCCGCTTATGCCGGTTTCTTAATTAATAAAGAATTAGAAATTATGGGCAAAGCGCTCTCTAACCCGGAAAAACCCTTCGTTGCGATCATTGGCGGCGCTAAAGTTTCCTCCAAAATAACCGTACTCCAAAATCTCATCGGCAAAGTTGATACTTTAATTATCGGCGGCGGTATGGCCTATACTTTTTTTAAAGCGCTTGGCAAAGAAATTGGCAAATCGCTCTGTGAGCCAGACTACCTGGATGAAGCCAAGAAAGTCATGGCCGCGGCCAAGAGCTCATCAACCAAACTAATGCTCCCTGTAGACATTCTGGTCTCCGACGATTTTAGCGAAACCGCCAATACAAACATTGTCGATATTGATTCTATCCCGGCCGACTGGGAAGGTGTCGATATTGGGCCAAAGACTATCGAGCAATTTGCCGCTGTTGTTAAAGCAGCTAAGACTGTCGTTTGGAACGGACCAATGGGCGTTTTTGAAATTAACAAATTTGCCGGCGGCACTAACGCCATTGCCAAAATACTGGCAGAATCTGACGGTGTTTCCATTATTGGCGGCGGTGACTCGGCCAGTGCCGCAGAGAAATCTGGCTACGCCGATAAAATAACCCATATCTCGACCGGCGGCGGCGCCTCTCTGGAATTTCTGGAAGGCAAAACACTACCCGGCATAGCTATCTTGCAAGACAAATAGTTCCTGTCGTTTAAAGTAAAGCTGAAAGGGGAAAATTAATGTCCGCAACAAAAAAAGAATCTTTAGAGGATATCTTAAATGCCGTCCGGGAAAAAGAAGATGTACTAAAACCACTGCCCGGTGAAGAAAAAAAGAAACCAAAAAAAGAAGAACCGAAAGACATTGCCGAGGAGATCAAATTAGAGGAAAAAACTGAGGAAAAAACCTTTACCCCAACCATATCTAAAGTTTCTGTAAAAACAGAAAAAG
>CAYUXF010000005.1:1912-3621 GCA_964448755.1 uncultured bacterium | reverse complement strand
GAGGAAAAAACCTTTACCCCAACCATATCTAAAGTTTCTGTAAAAACAGAAAAAGAATCATTTAAAACAAATAAAAACATTGAGAAAATGGCCCGTTATTTTGCTTCACCTTTGCGCTATTTTGCCCTTAAGTTCTTTGCCGGAATTTTCTTTGGTTTAGGTATAGCGGTAGCCGCACTGGTAATTCTCTATTTTTTATATATGCACAAAGATGTTAGAATAATCCAAGAGTTATTCGGCAACATGATCTTAATGATGAAAGCAATGGCGAGGTAAAACAAGAATGTTTTTTTTCTCAATGGCAACGGCACTCCTAATTGCCCTGGACTATCTCACCAAACACTTAGCCTGGCAGTATTTAACTTTCCGGGAACCAATTGCCGTAATTCCAGGGATCTTGCGCCTGGTCTATTTAAAAAATACCGGCGCCGCCTTTGGCCTTTTTGAAGGACAACAGACCTTTTTAGCAGTTATCGCCACGCTGGTTTTGGGCTACATTCTCCATTATGTTAAACATGAGCTCTGCACGAACCGCACACAATACACCGGCTTAATTTTTCTCTTTGCCGGGACTATGGGAAACTTAATTAACCGTATTTTTGCCGGCGGCGTTATAGACTTTTTAGATCTCTATGGTAAATGGCCGGTCTTTAACCTGGCGGATATTTTTATTAACGTCGGTGTCTTCCTGCTGATCATCTCTATTTTCAAACACAAACCGCCGCGCACTAAAAAATAATAACGAAAATCCCCCAAACTTACGGCTAATTTAGTCGCTTCTCTTTTTTTTAAACAATTATCTAAAAAAGAGCTTGGTATTAATTTTGTAAATTAAAAGTTACCGCCTGTTCTGTCTCTGTCCGGCATTTCCCGCCGGATCTGCCGGCAAATAAAATACTGCTCTGGCAGGACAGGCGCACTTCCGCTAGATAAATGCAAAGCAACTAGAAAAATCCTTCAAGAAAAGAACATAACCTCAAGACCAAAACCTATAACTATTAGGTATCCTAATGTTATTATCGAAAATGGTCTCTCTTTATTTTATTCAATTCTTTTTTTAATTTAGGTAGCTCATCTACAACCACCCGCCAGGTCAATTTTAAATCTACACCAAAATATTCATGGATCAAGATATCGCGCATTCCAGCAATATCTTTCCAGCGAATATCAGGATATAAAACTCTAATATCTTGAGGTAATTTTTTTACAGCTTCACCAATTATTTCTATCCGTCTAATTACCGCATCCTGCAACTGAACATTATTAAAAAAATAATTATCGTCTATCTTTTTTACATAGTGTTCTATCAAGCCAATGCTTTCTAATATATGCTCGATAAAAACAAAGGGGTCTTTACTACTCATGCTCATATTATCTGTTGCTGCTCACTAATGATCTTATCTTTTAACAAAGGATTAAGTGCGTTATACGTAATAACATCAAATTTTTTATTAAAACGATCCTCAAGAATATACTTTAAAGCTACCAAATCTAACAGCGATTTTGATCCCTGCAAGTCAACCAAAAGATCAATATCGCTCTTTTCATTATTATCACCACGCGCATAAGAACCAAAAACAGCCGCTTTTTTAATACCCTGTTTCAGAAGAATTTTTTTTAAATCTTTTTTTAATTCTAATAATGTCATATTAGGAACCTTTAGTTTTTTTAATTATACCATAACCATCTACTCTTTTGCGGCCAAGCAG
>CAYUXF010000005.1:0-1812 GCA_964448755.1 uncultured bacterium | reverse complement strand
GTATAAAACTAGCAAAACATGGGCATATATTAGGCAACTAAGGTTATCCCCGGCTATGTTAATAAAAAAAGCGGTATTGTCTTTGGACACTAGCGCCAAAAATTATTGAGGAGTTAATTTAAAATGCCACGCGGCTTTGACTTAGAAAAAAGCGAGATGTTTAAAGGCTTTAAAAAAGAGACGCGCGCGAGCCTTGCCCGGGCGGCTATTTTTAAAAAAGCAGCTAAAGGCCAAGTGATTTTCCACGAAAACACCTACGCCGAAGGGCTCTATTTTTTACTTAAGGGGAAAATTGTCATCTACAAAGCTTTGCAGGGGCACAGAGAAATAGAATTACATACTATTGTGCCACAGCAGATCTTTGGCGAAATATCACTGATCAACAAAACACCACACCAGAACTTTGCCAGGGCGACCGAGAACAGCACCTATCTAGTAATTCCCAAAGAAGCTTTTGAAAAAATAATTAAAAAAGATAATTCCGCCGCCCTCTCGCTCTCTATCTCTATCAGCAGAAAATTATCTGAATTAAGACATAAAATCATTAAAGATGAACACCAGACAACCATTGCTGTTTTTTATAACGAGGGCGACCCCAAAGACAAAGCCTGGCTGGCTTTAGAAACCGCGCTCTATCTGGAAGACATTCACAATAAACCAGAAACGAAACTATCACCAGAACTCAAAAATAAAAAAAATGTTTTATTATTGGACTTAACATCAAACCCGCAAGATCTTGAAACAATCTTAAGCAAAAAACTACATTACGATTACATAATAATCAACTTACCGGCACAAAAAGATGCATTTTCCGCTTCGCTTATCTTTCATGCCGATTTTCTTATCAATATCAGCAATAAAAAATTAGATTTTTATAAAAAGATCTATAATGAAAAAATAAGGATAGTTGATATTGACCTTAAACACGATCGCAAACTCAACCGACTGGATTGGCGCATTGGCAATGTAGCAAGAACTATTTCTAAATCTACTATTGGCATAGCCTTTTCTGCGGCGGCGGCAGGCGGCATGGCGCAAGTAGGGGCCATGAAAGCTATTTTAGAAGAAAATATTCCTATCGATATGATAGCAGGGGTTTGCGGCGGAGCAATGTATGGGGCGATGTTTGCAGCAGGAAAAACATATTCGGAATCAGAAAATTATCTCTGCAAGAGATACCTTAGGCCTTTTGCTGTTTTAAGAAATCTAGACTTTGCCAGATCAAAGCTAGGATTATCTTCTGGGAAAAATATAATTAAACCACTCGTCAAGTTCCTGAATACACCCCGGATAGAAAATTTTAAAATTCCTTTTTGTCTCGTTACTTCTGATCTAAAAACAAAAGAAAAAGTGATATTCAAAGAAGGTGATTATGCATTTGCAGTTAGAGCAACGTTAGCCTTAATGGTTTTCTTCACCCCTGTGAAGTATAAAAACACCTATCTAATGGATGGGGTATATACTACGCCAATTCCTTCAAGTATATTGAAAGAAAACAATATAAATAAAGTAATTGCATTTAACATTATTGAAGATAAAAAAAACTCAGCACAAATGAATAATTTATTAGAACTAACAATGACTGTTAAAAACATTTTCACCAAAAGCATAAAAAAACATGAATTAAAAATATCGGACAAGGTAATAAATATAGATACATCAAACCACGGATACTATGATTACAAAAACGTAAAGAACATTATAAAGTTAGGTTATATTGCCACAAAAAAACATTTACATTAAAAACATTATTAGAAATTGGGAGTGTAAAACTAACTGTGTAAACTAGTAAAATAAACTAGAATATACAGG
>CAYUXF010000004.1:0-51672 GCA_964448755.1 uncultured bacterium | reverse complement strand
AAATAAGTAAAGAAGAAAATTAACAACGCAAAAACGAACATATATAAAAAACGGCCGGGATACATGGCCTCAGCCAGCCCCTGCATAAAGGGAAAAACTTTAGACAGCATAGCCGGGAACATGAGGACAGAAGCGGCAAAGATCATAGGGAGAACGCCACCCTGATTAATTTTTAAGGGAATATACGTAGCCTGTGAGCCGTACATTTTATTGCCGACAATGCGCTTAGCATACTGCACATGGATGCGACGCTCACCGCCCTGAATAATAATAATGCCGATGATCACAAAAACCAAGACCGCTAAAAGCGCCAGGACATTAAAAACAGATGTGCCGCCTTTAACCAAAGTTATAGTTCTGGCCAGATAAGAAGGCATACTGGAAATGATACCGGTAAAAATAACAATAGAGGCACCGTTACCAATGCCGTGCTCGGTAATTAATTCTGACAGCCACATAACTAAAGCGGTACCGGCAACCAGCGAAACAGCCGCCGAGAAAATGAACAATGACGGCGAATGGCCTGGTAGAATAAGGCCGCGAAAACTGGCAGCTATCGCCAGCGACTGCACTAAAGCCAGCCCAATAGAGAGATAACGGGTATACTGTGCCATCTGTTTACGACCAGCTTCACCCTCTTCCATTAACTCTTTTAAAGAAGGTGTGACAACGGTCATTAACTGCATAATAATAGAGGCGTTGATATAGGGAATAATACCCATAGAAAAAATAGAAAAATTAGCTAAAGCACCGCCGGAAAAGAGATCGACAAAGCCCAGTAAACCGCCGCCGGAGAACAAGGCCTTTAATTGCACAATATCAATACCGGGAACCGGAATATGAACACCAACCCTGGTAAGAGCAATAATTAAGAAAGTCCAGAGAACTTTTTTTCTTAGATCGGGTAACTTAAATATATATTTAAGAGAACCGAGCAAAGGTTATTTCTCCTCTTTTTTAACAGCAGCTACTTTTAAAAGTTCGATTTTGCCGCCAGCTTTGGTTATTTTTTCCTGCGCCGCGTCTGAAACCTTATGCGCCTGAACAGTAACAGGAGATTTAAGCTCGCCGTTACCGAGAACTTTTAAGTATTTAGCACCTTTTCTAATTAAGCCGGCAGCTATTAAATTTTCTAAATTAACAACTGTACCCTCTTTTAATTTAACGAAACTAGAGACGTTAATTACTGCAAATTTAACAGTAGAAAAAGAACGGAAACCTTTTAACTTGGGAATTCTCTTGTAAAGAGGGTTCTGTCCGCCTTCAAAACCGGCATAAGGTAAACCGCCGCCGGAGCGTGAGCTTTGGCCTTTATGACCGCGACCGGCCTGTGTACCCCAGCCAGACGCATGACCACGGCCGACCCTTCTTATTTTTTTTCTTGTACCTTTTTTAGGTTTTAATTCATTTAACTTTAAAGACACTTTTTTCTCCCGTTATTTAAATATATTTTTTATAAATATTTTTTATTTTTCTGATTCAACAATAACAGCTTCGGTCACTTCACTTTTACGCACGAAGACCTTAACACCTCTGAGTTCCTCTGCTTTTTCACGGCTGGTAATAGCGCTCAAAGCATTAATAGTTGCTCTAGCGGTATTAATAGGTGAACTGGAACCAAGTGATTTAGCAACAATATCTTTAACACCGGCAAGTTCCAAAACCGCACGGACAGCGCCGCCGGCAATAACACCGGTACCTTTGCGAGCCGGCTTAATTAAAACTTTTGCCGCTTTATACGCGCCAGTAGAGTCATGGGCAATAGTAGTGGCCCCGCCGAGATCGATCTGGATCTGATTTTTTCTGGCATCTTCAATAGCTTTTCTGATGGCTTTAGGCACTTCCAGCGCTTTGCTGACGCCGATGCCGACTTTACCCTGCAGATCGCCAACAACAACGGTAGCTCTGAAGCGCATATTTTTACCGCCCTTTACTACTTTAGTAACGCGGTCTATGCTCAATACCTTTTCTTGCTGATCTGATTTTAATAATTCCTTTTCTGCCATTATATTAATGTCTCCTTTTTTAGAACTCTAAGCCGCCTTCTCTAACCGCTTCGGCCAGAGCTTTGATCTTACCATGATACAAATATTTCCGTCTGTCAAAAACCAGTTTAGTAACACCGGCCGCTTTAGCTTTTTGGGCCAGTAAAACACCGGTCTTTTTAGCGGTTTCAATATTATTGGACTCACCTTTAGGTGAAACAGCCGCCGCCAGGGTAACCCCTTTTTCGTCATCGATGATCTGCGCACTGATATAACGCAGACTCTTTTTAACAGCTAGACGCGGACGCTCTGTTGTTCCGTGTACTTTTTTTGCTCGATCTGTTTTAAATTTTATTCTTCCCATTTTTTATTACCTCTTATTTTGCGGCCTTACCGGCTTTTCTTATAATATGTTCTTCAGCATAACGAATACCTTTACCTTTATAAGGCTCTGGACCGCGGATCTCGCGGATATTAGCCGCGACCTGACCAACCAGCTGTTTGTCGATGCCGGCAATTGTTAAGACATCGCCTTCTACTTTAAAAGTAATGCCGTCGATAGCAGGGAAATCGACATCGTGCGAATAACCCATTTGAATACCGAGACCTTTACCTTTGGCCTGCATTCTGTAACCGACGCCGGTCCAGGTTAGTTTTTTCTCAAAGCCAACCGAAACGCCTTTGACCATATTGCTGATCAGCGCACGATAAGTACCGTGTAAGGAAACCGTTTTCTTCTCTTCGTTAGTTCTCTCTAAGATCAGCTCATCGGCTTCTTTTTTGAACTTAACTACCGGTGAAAAACTGTTTTGCAGTTCACCTTTAGGACCTTTGACTTTTAATTTAATTTCTCCAGCGGTCTCTGTTATATTAACATCAACACCGGCGGGGATCTTTACTGGAAGTTTACCTACTCTACTCATTTATTCTCTCCTACCAAACGTTACAAATAACTTCGCCGCCGACATTTTGCAGACGGGCATCTCTACCGGACAGTACACCTTTAGAGGTGGTTAAAACAACTAAACCGTAACCGTTCTTTAAGCGCGGGATCTCGCTTTTTTCATAGAAAACACGTTTGCCGGGCTTGCTCACTCTGTTAATTTCATGCAGAACTTTCTCGCCGTTAGCACCGTATTTTAAATGGACTTTTAATTTATCGTAACTAAGCTTTTCCGGGCGGTATTTTTCAAAACCTTTAATGAACCCTTCTTTAGCCAGCACATTGAGGATCGCTTCGCTCATTTGCGAATAGATCACATCGACAGCGGCAAAACCGTTGAGGTTGCCATTTCTGATGATCGTCAGCATATTTCCTATAGAATCTGTAACACTCATTAACTTTCTCTCCTTTTTTCTACCAGTTTTCTACCAGCTGGATTTTCTTAAGCCAGGGATCTTACCTTCATAAGCGAGTTTTCTAAAGCAAAGACGGCAAATGCTGAAAAAACGGATATAGCCGCGCGGCCGGCCGCAAATACTGCAGCGCTGAATTTTACGCGCTGAAAATTTCGGCTTTCTTTTTGCTTTAATGATCATCGATTTCTTGGCCATTTTTTAATATTCCTCTCTTTGCTTACTTAATATTTATTTTTTTCTGAACGGGATGCCGATCTTTTCTAACAGCGCAAAAGCCTCTTCATTGCTTTTAGCTGTTGTGCAAATTGTCACATCCATACCGCCGAGCTTAACGATCTTTTCATAATTAATTTCCGGAAAAACGATCTGCTCTTTAATACCGAAAGAATAATTGCCGCGTCCGTCAAAAGAGTTTCTGTTTAAGCCGCGGAAATCGCGCACTTTAGGCAGAACCACATTGATAACTTTATTGAGAAAGTCATACATTCTGGCTTTTCTTAAAGTTACCACACAGCCGATAGCCTGACCTTCGCGCAGTTTAAATGTAGCGATAGATTTTTTAGCTTTAGTAATTAACGGCTTTTGACCGGTAATGGCAGCCAACTCATCGGCAAACGAGTCGAGCAGTTTGGCATTTTGTGTAGCCTCACCGACACGTCTGTTAACAGAAATTTTAGTGATCTTGGGGACCATCATTTTATTTTTGTAGCCGAACTCTTTAATTAATGCCGGTACAATTTCTTCTTCGTATTTTTTCTTAAGATCTATTATCATTTTTTATTCTACCTCTGTCTTAATTTCTTACTTATCGATATTCTCGCCGCATTTTTTACAAACACGAACTTTTTTCTTGTTCTTATCTGTCAGCACTTTAAAACCAACTCTGGTTGGTTTATCGCAAGCCGGACAAACCAGCATAACTTTAGAAGCATCTAGCGCAACACCTTTCTCGATGATACCGCCCTGGTGCTTCTGGCTCGGCTTGGTATGACGTTTAGCCATGTTAATATTCTCTAACAACAGCTTATTTTCATCGGCCAGCAGCTTAACAACTTTGGCAGTTTTGCCTTTTTCTTTGCCGTAGATAACTTTTACTTTGTCTTCTTTTTTTATTTTATTTGCCATTTTTTCACCACTTTAAATTTTATGATCTAGTTATAATACTTCTACTGCCAGAGAAATAATTTTGCTGTAGCCTTTATCTCTCAACTCTCTGGCGATAGGACCGAAAACACGGGTACCTTTAGGCATTTTACTTTTTTCGTCAATAATTACACAGGCGTTATCATCAAAACGGATAGTTGTGCCGTCTTTGCGGATGATCTCTTTTTTGGTGCGGACAACGACCGCTTTAGTTACCTGTGCTTTTTTTACTAAAACTTTTTTAGAAGCTGAGTCCGGCATGGCTTTTTTAATAACCACGGTAACTATTTCACCAACAGAAACCTGTTTACGGTGAGAACTGCCGGGAATATGCATAATTAGAGCTTCTTTAGCGCCGCTGTTATCGGCAACTTTCATTCTTGATTCTCTCTGCAACATTACTTATTTTCTCCTTGCTTTATTTCTTCTTCTATAGCAGCTATTTCATTTTCCGGAGCGGCGGTCCCTTCGATATTCTTTTTGTCGACCGAAAGCAAACGCCATCTTTTAGTCTTACTTAAAGGTCTGGTCTCTACAATAGTAACTTCGTCGCCAATGCCCGCTTGGCCTTTTTCGTCGTGGGCATGGAACTTAGAGCTCTTGGTGTAGATCTTTTGATATTTTTCATGCGCCGCTAAATTGTCAACACGGACAACAATAGTTTTGGCCATTTTATTGCTGACGACAACGCCAGAAAGTGATTTTCTTCTGTTTCTCATCTTTTACTTGCTCCTGACTTCTTTCTTTTTTTCATTAAGGACCATGCTCAGCTGAGCGATCTCTTTTTTCTCTTTAGAGATCAAGCTGGTATTCTGCAGTTCGCCTTTTAAAAGTTTTTGTTTATTGTCAAAAACAGACTTTTTTAATTCTACTATTTTAGCTGTAATTGCCGCTAAATCCATTTTTTTAATTTCTTCTATTTTCATCATGGTCTATACCTCTTCTAACGCTATGAATCTTGTTTTGCAAGGCAGTTTATAACCGGCCATTTTTAAAGCTTTTTTAGCCAGCTCTTTGTCAATACCGGCCATTTCAAATAAAATCTTACCAGGTCTGACTACCGCTACCCAGTGTAACGGCGCGCCTTTACCTTTACCCATACGGGTATCGGCCGGACGTGAAGTGATAACATGGTCCGGGAAAATCCGGATCCAAACTTTACCGCCACGGACAACCTGACGGCTGATAGTTTTTCTGGCCGCTTCGATCTGCCGGCTGGTAATTTGACAACCTTCCAGGGCTTGAATACCAAAAGAACCGAAAGAAATTTTATTTCCTCTTGTTGCTTCGCCTCTGTTTCTGCCGCGCTGTTGTTTGCGGTATTTAGTGCGTTTAGGCATTAACATTTTCGCGTTCCTCCTCTAACTCTACATCAGCTTTAACATCTAACTTAACTTGTTTTTTATCGAGAATATCACCTTTGTAAACCCAAACTTTGACACCAATTTTACCGTAGGTAGTATCCGCTTCGGCAAAACCGTAATCGATATCGGAACGCAGTGTATGCAGAGGAACTTTACCCTCTAAATACCACTCCGCCCGGGCAATTTCGGCGCCATTTAAACGGCCGGCAACTCTTATTTTAATACCCTGGGCGCCGCCCTTTAAGGCTCTGGTAATAGCTTGCTTCATAGCTCTTCTAAAAGGCATACGCTTAGCCAGCTGAAAAGCAACGCTCTCGGCCAAAAGCAGAGAATTAATAGAAACATTCTCTTCTTCTTTAATATTTAACTGAACTTCCTTGTTAACCATTTTAACAAGATGTTGTTTTAGTTTTTCCGCTTCCTGACCGCCTTTACCGATGATCATGCCGGGACGGGCACAAATAATATCGATAATAACGTGCTTAGCTTTTCTTCTAATAACAATGCGGGAAACACCTGCTTTAAACAATTCTTTTTTTAAGAACTTGCGCAGTTTATCGTCTTCTAATAAATAAGCCGCATAATCCTTTTTAGAGGCATACCACTCACTGTCCCAATCTTTGTTTATCCCAAGTCTTAGTGCTCTAGGATCTACTTTTTGTCCCATTATCTAACTCCCTTTTCTGCTAACGATATAGTTATATGCGATGTCAGTTTCTCAATACGCACGCCGCGGCCACGCGCTGCTGCTCTGAATCTTTTTAAGACCATACCGCTGCTGACAATGGCTTCGGCAACTTTAAGCTCGCTCTTGTTAAGCTTATTGTTATTTTCTGCGTTAGAGACCGCTGACTTTAAAACTTTTTCAACGTAGCGGGCGCCGGAATTAGGAATAAATTTCAGGACATTCATGGCCTCAGTAACATCTTTACCGCGAATATGTTCTAAAACTCTATCTACTTTTTTTGGCGATATTCTTAAATACTTGGCCTTAGCTTGTACCAATGCCATAATTAGTTCCCTTCCTTTCTGTGTCCGCTATGACCCTTAAATGTGCGGGTAAAAACAAATTCGCCTAATTTATAGCCGACCATGTTCTCATTAATGAAAACAGGAATATGTTTAATACCATTATGAACGGCAATTGTATGGCCGACCATTTCAGGAAAAATAACCGATCTTCTCGACCAGGTTTTGAGCATTTTTTTCTCGCCTTTATCGTTCATTTCATTTACTTTTTTCAACAAATGATCGTCGCAAAAAGGGCCTTTTTTTAAAGATCTAGACACAAACTACTCCTTTAACTAAATTTATTTATTTCTTCTTCTAGTAATTAAGCGGCCAGAAGGTTTCTTATCTTTTCTGGTCTTTTTACCAAGAGTTTTCCAACCCCAGGGTGATCTCGGTGAAGCATGACCAATTGGCGAACAACCTTCACCACCACCATGCGGGTGATCGTTAGGATTCATAGCAGAACCTCTGACAGTTGGTCTGATACCCAGCCATCTGTTGCGGCCAGCTTTACCTTTACTGGTATTGCCGTAGTCTTCGTTAGAGACAACGCCGATAGTGGCGCGGCACTCAATGCGGACTAATCTTAATTCTGATGACGGCATTTTAATTACAGCATATTCACCCTCTTTGGCCACGATCTGCGCCGAAGAACCAGCTGAACGAACTATTTGCGCGCCTTTGCCAGCGACCAGCTCAATATTATGAATAACTGTACCGATGGGAATATTGGAAATAGGCAGTGAATTGCCGATCTTAATTTCCGCCTGCGGCCCGGACATTAATTCATCGTCAACTTTAATACCTTTAGGCGCTAATATATATCTCTTTTCACCATCGTTATAGGCTAACAAAGAGATAAAAGCAGATCTGTTAGGATCGTATTCAATAGACTGAACTTTAGCCGGAATATTGTCTTTGTCTCTTTTAAAATCAATGAGACGATAGAACTTTTTGCTGCCGCCGCCTTTATGACGACAAGTGATCCGCCCCTGATTGTTGCGGCCGGAGTTCTTTTTATATTTAACTACCAGCGACTTTTCCGGCTTATTTTTTGTCAGCTCCTCAAAAGTCAACAGGACAGTGTTTCTGCTGCTATTAGTTATTGATTTTCTTTCTTTTGTAGCCATTTATCTTACCTCTTTTTTAACCTATTAAAGATTCTATTTTTTGACCAGCCTGTAAAAAAACTACCGCTTTTTTAACATCTGATTTTTTGCCTTCTTTTCTGCCTAACCGAACTTTTTTACCTTTGACATTGAGCGTATTAACTCTTTTTACTTTGACGTTATAAATTTTCTCAACGGCGTTGCGAATCTCTATTTTATTACAGTCATCGTTGACAATGAAAGTATACTTGCCTGCGGCGTTCTCTGTGCTTGATTTCTCGGTTATTACCGGTCTTACGATTATGTCATAGATCGTCTTCATTTTACTAACTTCTCCTCTATTTTTTTAACAGCATCGACCGTAAAAAAAACTTTCTCGTATTTTAAAAGGTCATAGGCATTAACATTATCGATATCATAAGTCTTAACATATTTAATGTTCTGCGCCGCTCTCAAAAGATTCTCACCAGCTTTAACATCTACGAACAGAGCATTGCCCTTGAGATCAAAATTATTAATAATTCTGGCCATCTCTTTGGTCTTAGGTGCTTTAATGTTCATATCTTTAACTACAATAAGATTTTCTTTTTTGCTGCTCAACGCCGAAATTAAAGTAGCCCGTTTCATTTTTTTAGTAAACTTAAACGAAAAGCTGCGCGGCTTAGGACCAAAAATAACGCCGCCGCCTCTGGTTAAAGGAGTACGAGTAGAACCTCTTCTGGCACCGCCGGTCCCTTTTTGTCTGTAGGGCTTTCTGCCACCGCCGCGGACTTCTGATTTGGTTTTAGTATTAGCACTGCCGGCACGGGAGTTGGCTAAATACCAGAGCGTATAGAGGTGTAATAAACTCTTATTAACTTTGCCGCCAAAGACCTCTTTGCTGACAGTTAATTTTTCTGCTTCTTGTTTTCCTTCTAAGTTGTATATATTTATTTCCATTTTCATCTTCTCTCTACCCTTTAATTTACGTATTGATCCTGACCGGATAATATTAAAAAATATTATCTGTCGACCGTATTTTTTATTTTATTCTGAAGCCTTGTTTTCTGTTGAGACTTCCTGCTCGGCAACAACATTTCCTTGAGCCTGCTCTATTTTATCGGCACTAAAGTCGGCTTCTTTAGTTTTTATAATAACATAGCCGTTTTTAGGACCGGGAATAGCACCGCTAATTAAAAGAACGTTCTTATCTTCTAAAATGTCCACTATTTCAAGGCCGGCTATTGTAACTTTTTTATTACCCATATGTCCAGGTAATTTTTTCCCTTTAAATACATTACTTTTACCGGTTCCTGGCCCCAATGTACCAGGTCCGCGATGTGTTTTAGAACCGTGAGTCATTTGACCGATAGTAAAACCCCAGCGTTTGGTAGTACCCTGAAAACCTTTACCGATAGATGTACCGGTAACACTTACTTTCTCACCTTTATCAAAAATTGTCGGCTTAATAACAGCACCGGCATTAACCTTGAGTTCTTCCGGCACAACAAATTCAACAACATATTTATTGGCGGCTGTCAGACCAGCTTTTTTAGCATGACCTAATTCTGCTTTATTTGCTCGCTGCTCTTTTTTAGCGCCAAAACCGACTTGCAGAGCGGAGTAACCGTCTTTCTGAACTGTCTTGCGCTGCAAAACAACACAAGGACCAGCCTCTACTACCGTTACCGGCACTAAAGAACCGTCGTCATTAAATATTCTTGTCATTCCTAATTTTTTACCAACTATAGCCTTCATTTTTCTTCCTCTTTACTGTAACTTTATTTCAATATCAACACCTGACGGCAGGTCCAGTGTCATTAAACCATCCACAGCTGACGCCGGCGGATCGATAATATCGATAAGCCGTTTATGGATACGCAGATCAAAATGCTCACCGGACTTTTTATTGACGTGCGGTGATTTAGTGACCGACCATCTTTTAATATCTGTCGGCAGCGGCACCGGCCCATAGACTTTAGCGCCGGAACGCTGAGCGGTCCCGACAATTTTGGCTGCCGATTGGTCGAGCAAACGGTAGTCAAAAGCCTTGAGCTTAATGCGCACTTTCTGATTAGCTTTGATCCTGGTTTTTGTTTTTCCTTTTGTTGCTGTCATAGTTTCCTCTTTTAAATTTTTTCTCTCTTATTTCTCGCCTTTAAATTTCTTAACGATCTCTTCAGTTACATTGCGCGGCGCCTCTTCATAGTCGGCAAACTGCATGGTGTAGTTGCCACGGCCCTGCGTTAAACTGCGCAAATCTGTTGAGTAACCGAACATTTCTGCCAGCGGAACTTTGGCCCTGATATTCTGCATGCCATGTGTGGACTCCATACCTTCAATACGTCCGCGGCGGCTGCTGACATCGCCAATAACATCGCCAGAGTTAGCTTCCGGAACCACAACTTCAATGTCCATGATTGGCTCAAGTAAGGCCGGCTGACATTTATGGAAAGCCTCTTTGACCGCCATAGAAGCAGCTACTTTAAAGGCAACCTCTGAAGAGTCAACCTCGTGGAAAGAACCGTCAAACAGCGTTGCTTTAACATCAATAACCGGGTAGCCGGCTAAAATACCAGACTCTAAAGTTTCTTTAATACCTTTATCTACCGGATTGATGTATTCTTTAGGAATAGCACCACCGACAATTTTATTAACAAACTCGTAGCCTTTACCTTTTTCATTGGGCTCCAGCTTGATCCAAACGTGACCATATTGACCGCGGCCGCCGGACTGACGAATAAACTTACCTTCTTGCTCAACAGCAGTTTTAATGGTTTCACGATAAGCTACCTGCGGTTTACCGACATTAGCTTCTACTTTAAACTCACGCATCATTCTGTCGACAATAATTTCTAAGTGTAACTCACCCATACCGGAAATAACGGTCTGGCTGGTCTCTTCGTCTGAACGAACTTTAAAAGTAGGATCTTCTTCGGCCAGTTTCTGTAAAGCAATACCCATTTTTTCCTGGTCAGCTTTGGTCTTGGGCTCAATAGCAACGTCGATAACAGTTTCCGGGAATTCAATAGATTCTAAGAGAACCGGTTTGCCTTCATCTGCCAGGGTATCACCGGTTTTAGTATTTTTAAGACCAATGACCGCAGCGATATCACCGGCATAAACTTCGCTAATTTCATCGCGCTTATTGGCGTGCATTTGCACTAAACGGCCAATACGCTCTTTGGTATTAGTTGTATAGTTATAAACATATGAACCAGAATTAAGCATACCGGAATAAACGCGCACAAAAGTTAAACGTCCGACAAAAGGATCGGTAGCAACTTTAAAAGCTAAGGCTCTAAAAGGCTCGTTATCGGCAATTTTTAATTTTATCTCTTCACCAGTATCCGGGTTAGTACCTGTTACATCAACATCTAAAGGCGATGGCAAATAGTCGACAACAGCATTTAAGAGCGGCTGAATACCGGTATCTTTAAAAGCTGAACCGCAGGTCATTGGCACAATAGCGCCTTTTAAAGTACCAAGGCGGAGACCTTTTTTTATTTCCGCAACGGTCAGTTCATTACCCTCAAGATATTTTTCCATTAAGGTATCATCCTGCTCAGCAGCCGCTTCAATGAGTTTTTCTCTGTACTTGGCAATAACGTCTTTCATATCTTCCGGCAGATCATTAGAGTAAACTAACTGCGTATTTCTCTCACCAGTGTGAGTTATAGATCTCATTTCAACCAGATCAACTACACCTTTTAAGCTGTCCTCACAGCCGATTGGCAATTCAATAGGCACAGGATTAGCCTGTAATTTTTGGACGATCTGTTTTTCTACATTAAAAAAATCGGCACCGACACGGTCCATTTTATTGACGAAAACAATGCGCGGAACTTTGTATTTAGTAGCCTGACGCCAAACTGTCTCTGACTGCGGTTGCACAGCGCCGACAGCACAAAAAACCGTAACAACGCCGTCTAAAACACGCAGAGAACGCTCTACTTCTACAGTAAAGTCAACGTGCCCGGGTGTATCAATAATGTTAACTCTGTTTTTAATTCCGTCTTTATCCCAAAAACAAGTAGTAGCAGCGGAAGTAATAGTGATACCTCGATCCTGCTCCTGTTCCATCCAGTCCATAACAGCGGCGCCATCATGAACTTCACCAATTTTATGCGAAACACCGGTATAGAATAAAATTCTCTCCGAAAGTGTTGTTTTACCGGCATCAATGTGCGCGGCGATACCGATATTTCTTGTATTTTCTAATGATATTTTTCTAGCCAATTTTCTTCTCCCCTCAAACTACCATCTAAAATGAGCGAACGCTTTATTAGCTTCAGCCATTTTATGTGTATCCTCTCTTTTTTTAATAGAAGCGCCGGTATTGTTATAGGCATCGAGCAGTTCATCTGTTAAACGCTCGGCCATTGCTTTGCCTTTTTTAGAGCGTGAATTAGCTACTATCCATCTTAAAGCCAGAGCAATAGCTCTTTCCGGCCGAACCTCAATAGGAACTTGATAATTAGCACCGCCGACACGTCTGGATTTAACTTCCATGACCGGCTTAACATTTTGAATGGCTTGATCAAAAACTTCCAGGCCGTCTTTACCGGTCTTTTCAGCCAAATTATTGATAGCACCATATAAAATTTTTTCAGCAGTAGCTTTTTTACCGCCCAGAATTAAGCGGGAAACCATCGCCGTTACTAACGTGCTGCCGTGAATTGGATCTGGAATAATTTCTCTCTTTTTAGCTCTATTTCTTCTTGACATAGTTTAACTAACTCCTATTTTTTCTTCTTATCAACTTTTTTACCGTACTTAGAACGGGCTTGATTACGTTTATCGACACCGGCAGTATCTAGTGTGCCGCGCACAATATGGTAACGAACACCAGGTAAATCTTTAACACGGCCGCCGCGAATCATAACAATAGAGTGTTCTTGCAAATTATGACCTTCGCCGGGAATATAAGCTGTAACTTCTTCTTTATTGGAAAGAACCACACGGGCAACCTTACGCAGAGCAGAGTTGGGCTTTTTAGGCGTAGTAGTATAAACCTTAACACAAACGCCGCGTTTTTGCGGACAGGCGTGCATGGCAGGTGATTTTGACTTCTTTTTAAGCTTTTTTCTTCCCTTTTTCATTAACTGGTTTATTGTCGGCATTCAAATTTCTCCATCTTCCGTTTTTTATATTAAAATTCCTCTTATTTAAGGCAAAAAATATCTATTTTGTGCACAAAAAGGACGGCTATTGTATTACAGCAAAAAATCCTTGTCAAGAAAAATATTCTTAATAATATAATACAACGCCGTCTTTTTTATATTTTAAAAATTTCCTCTTCCAGAACATCTTCAGCGGCTTCCAGACTGACACCCTCTTCGGTAGCCCGTAAAGAGACATTCTCATTTTGATCAAAACCGGTACCAGCCGGAATTAGTTTACCAATAATGACATTCTCTTTAAGACCAAGCATTGGGTCTATCTTCCCTTTAACCGCCGCCTTAGTGAGCACAGAAGATGTTTCCTGGAAAGAAGCAGCCGAAATAACACTATCTGTATTTAACGAAGCTTTAGTGATACCCAGAAGAACTTCATCGCCAATGGCCGGTGTTTTCCCTGCTTCTTTAAGTTTAGCATTAGTGTCCATGTAAGCTTCGTATTCAATGTAATCATCTGTTAGGTATTCAGAATCGCCGATCTCTCTAATTCTCACTTTTTTAGACATTTGTCTGATGATAGTTTCAATATGTCTGTCATTAGTGACAACGCCCTGTGAAAGGTAAACTTTTTGGACCTCTTCTGCCAGGAACTGCTGTGCAGCCTCTTTGCCGTTAATAGAAATTACGTCATGCGGATTGATCGAACCTTCAGTTAACTGTTCCCCTTTTTCTACGTGTTTGCCAGGGAAGGCTTTCAGCCTGACACCAAACGGAACTTTGTACTCTTTTTTCTGTTTACCGGAAATAATTCTGACAATACGCATACCGTCTTTCTCGGAAATTTCTGCCACACCGGCAATTTCTGAAAGCAGCGCTGTCTTTTTAGGCTTACGAGCTTCTACCAATTCTTCTACACGCGGCAGACCGGCAACGATATCACGCGCGCCAACCTTAAGACCGCCGGACTCTCTGGCGATAACCTCGTCTATACTTACCTTTGCACCTTCTTCAAAGTAAAGTCTGGCACCGGCCAAAATAGGATAATTTTCACCAAGCGCTAATCTGATAACAATATTTTTATTGTCTTCCGAAATTATATCAATGACGCGGCCGGCTGATTCTGAAACCACGCCCAGGGCCAGTTCTTCGTCATTGCGGACCCGCTCATTTTTTTCAACATAAATTTCCACATCTTTGGGCACGATATAATCTCTGTAAACTTTGGGGTCATGAATAAAGGCTTCGCCGTCGCTCTTGGCGATCTGCTCACCTTCGCGGCTCTGAATAGAAAAGCCGTGATACTCAATGATACCTTCGTTAACAGCAATAACATATTCGTAAGCAGGCTGATGCTCGGCAATAACCTGACCCTCTTTAACCTTCTGACCATTCTTGACCAGTAAAATAGCACCGGCCGGGATATCGTAAGTAGAGATATTGCCTTTAACACGGTGTAATTTAAGATGACAATCGCGAACTAAAATTTTTATTTTATTGCCGTCTTCGTCTGTAGTGGTAGTCTGCTTGACCGCCTCGTCAAATTCAATAGTGCCGTCAACTTTAGCTTTGAACTCTATTTTACCGGCCGACTTGGTTAAGTCTACACCGCCAGTATGGAACGTTCTCATAGTCAGCTGTGTACCAGGCTCACCAATTGACTGCGCGGCAACAATACCGACCGCTTCACCGATATTAATTAATTTACGGGAAGAGAGATCGACACCGTAACATTTACGGCAGATACCTCTTCTGCTCTTACAAGTAAGCACAGAACGAACTTTAATTTCCTCGTAACCGGCTTCAGTAATTTTTTTGGCCAGACGCGGTGTGATGATCTCACCTTTTTTAACAATGACCGTATCGTCAATAAGATCTTTGATCTGTTCGGCAGCGACACGCCCTTTAATTCTTTCTTCTAACGAAAGAACAATTTCATAACCGTCTTTAATGGCCTTAACAATAATACTCTCTTTAGAGCCACAGTCTTCTTCGACGATCATAACGTCTTGAGCAACGTCGACCAGCCTTCTGGTTAAATAACCGGAGTCGGCGGTACGCAGCGCTGTATCTACAACACCCTTACGCGCGCCGTAACAAGAAATAAAGTACTCGGTCATAGAAAGACCTTCCCGGAAATTTGACTTAATAGGAATATCTACAGTATTACCGGAAGCGTCAGCCATAAGACCGCGCATACCGGAGAGCTGTCTGACCTGGTCAATATTACCTCTGGCGCCGGAGTTGGCCATAATAAAGATATTGTTGTATTGACCGAGCTGGCTGTTCATTTCTTCCGTAACTTCTGCCGTAACTTGACGCCAGAGGTTATGACTCTTTTCTCTCATTTCACGCAGAGAAACCGCGCCGGACTTTAATTGTTTTTCTAAACGCTCTTGTTCTTTGTCTGCTTTGGCAATGATCTTTTCTTTAGTGTTAGGAACTACAAGATCATCGATACCAATAGAAACACCGGTCAGTGTAGCGTAGTGAAAACCAAGATCTTTAATTCTGTCCGCTAATTTTGAAGTAATAGTGGAACCGTAGACATCGAACCAATCGGACAACAGCGCGGCCAGTTTTTTCTTGCCGACCATTTGCGTAATATACGGATAACGCTCTTTGCCAAAATGTTCAATAACCTCATTAACAGTGTTATTGAAAATAAGTTTACCAATTGTTGTTTCAAGTTTTTCACCATGATAACGAACTACTATTTTGGACTGCAGTTTAATATGACCAAGCGCATAAGCTTTAAGCGCTTCTTCGCTGTCTTTAAAGACCATCGGCTTTTTATCATCTTCCGGCGCGTCAATTGTCATACAATAAAGGCCGAGGATCATATCCTGCGACGGCGTAATGATCGGATTGCCGTTGGAAGGAGAAAGAACGTTATTAGAAGACATGATCAATAAACGGCTCTCTGCCTGTGCTTCTAAAGAAAGTGGCACGTGAACAGCCATCTGGTCACCGTCAAAGTCGGCGTTAAACGCCACGCAAACCAGCGGATGGATCTGGATAGCTTTACCTTCTACCAGGATCGGCTCAAACGCCTGAATACCAAGGCGGTGCAGTGTCGGGGCGCGGTTAAGTAAAACCGGATGCCCTTTAATAACTTTTTCTAAAACATCGTAAACCGCTACTTCTTTGTTTTCTATTTTACGTTTGGCAGACTTAACATTCTGCGCGTGACCGTCTTTGACCAGCTCTCTGATAATGAACGGCTTAAAGAGCTCAATGGCCATCTCTTTAGGCAGACCGCACTGGTGCAGTTTAAGTGTTGGACCGACAACGATAACGGAACGGCCGGAATAGTCGACGCGTTTACCCAGAAGGTTCTGACGAAAACGACCCTGTTTACCTTCAACAATATCAGAAATAGATTTTAACGGACGTCCGTTGCTGCCAGTTACGGCACGGCCTCTTTTGCCATTATCAAAAAGAACATCCACAGCTTCCTGTAACATTCTCTTCTCATTGCGGATGATCATATTAGGAGCACCGATATCAATAAGACGTTTTAAACGGTTGTTTCTGTTGACAACTCTTCTGTAAAGATCGTTAAGGTCAGAAGTAGCAAAACGACCGCCTTCTAACTGGACCATTGGTCTGAGATCCGGCGGCATGACCGGGATACAATCCATGACCATCCACTCCGGACGGTTATTAGATTTCTGGAAAGCTTCGGCAATGCGGACACGTTTAGTTAATTTTAAATATTTAGCGCCGGTGGAAGTGACCAGCTCTTTACGCAAATGTTTAATGAATTTTGGCAGATCAATAGTCTCTAAAATATCTTTAATTGCTTTAGCGCCCATTTCCGCTTTGAACTTATTGCCATACTTCTTTTTTAATTCCAGATATTCAGATTCTGAAATGATCTGTTTTACTTCTATATCACCTTTAATAGACTCATCTACTTCGGTGATCATATAAGCATCATAATAAACAACTTTTTCCAGAATTTTATACTGGATATCAAGCATTAAACCAACGTGTGTTGGCGCACCTTTTAAGAACCAAATATGCACAACGGGAGTTGCCAGTTCGATATGACCCATTCTCTCACGGCGGACTTTAGAGTGTGTAACTTCTACACCGCAGCGTTCGCAAACAATACCGCGGTATCTGACCCGGCGATATTTACCGCAAGAACATTCCCAGTCTTTGACCGGGCCAAAGATCTTTTCACAGAAAAGACCGTTGCGTTCCGGTTTAAAAGTACGGTAATTAATAGTCTCCGGTTTTTTTACTTCGCCGTAAGACCAGAAGCGAATGCGCTCCGGCGCGGCAATACCTATCTTTATACTCTTAAAATCATTTGGGTTTCTAACTAACATTGTGCCTCCCGTTCAGCTTAAAAAATTATTTTTAAATTACACTAATTATCTGTTATCAATTTCAATGTTATCTTCTGTGATAACACGAACATCCAGCGCCATAGAACGCAGCTCTCTGACCAAGACCCGGAAAGCTTCCGGTGTTCCTGGTTTTGGCAGGTTCTTGCCTTTAATGATGGCTTCATAAACTTTAGCGCGGCCGGTTACGTCGTCTGACTTAACCGTTAACAATTCCTGCAGTGTATAAGCGGCACCATAGGCCTCGAGCGCCCAAACTTCCATTTCACCAAAACGCTGTCCGCCAAACTGTGCTTTACCACCCAGCGGCTGCTGCGTAACCAGTGAATAAGGACCAGTTGCTCTGGCGTGCATTTTTTCTTCTACTAAGTGGATCAGTTTAAGCATATACATACAACCGCACATAACCTGGCGGTCAAAAAAATCACCGGTGCGGCCGTCCCTTAAAGGATACTTACCGCTCTTGTCGATCCATTCAAACCCGGCTATTTTAGAAGCCTCTTCTAATTTTCTCTCAATGGCCTGCACTGAAGCTTCCGGGCCATAGGCTTCGTCAAACTGCTGTGTTTCAATATGCTCATCAAGCGCATAAGCAGCCATACCTAAAATTGTTTCGTAAACCTGTCCGACGTTCATACGTGAAGGTACACCCAGCGGATTAAGAACAATGTCTACCGGCCGTCCATCTGGCAGAAAAGGCATATCTTCTTCCGGTAATATTTTAGAGATAACACCCTTGTTACCGTGACGTCCAGCCATCTTGTCGCCGATCATTACTTTACGTAAATGAGCAACATAAACACGCACCAGGTAGTTTACGCCCGGCGGCAGGTCATCGTTATTTTCTCTAGAGAAAACTCGGACATCAATAACTTTACCGCCTTCACCAGAAGAAACCTTCAGTGAAGTATTGCGCATTTCACGAGCTTTATCGCCAAAGATAGCGCGCAGCAGTTTTTCTTCTGCCGGCTGTTCGGTCTCACCCTTAGGTGTAACTTTACCAACGAGAATATCGCCTGGCCCTACAGTTGAACCAATTCTGACAATACCTCTGTCGTCAAGATTTTTTAAAGCTTCTTCGCTGACACCAGGAACTTCCGGAGTAATTTCTTCCACACCCAACTTGGTATTGCGGACATCTATTTCGTAACGAGCAATATGGATAGATGAGAAAACATCGTCTTTGACCAGACGCTCGGAAAGCAATATGGCGTCCTCAAAGTTATAACCTTCCCAGGGCATAAAAGCGACAATGACGTTTTTACCAAGAGCGATCTCACCTTCAACCACTGAAGAGCCGTCAGCAATAGCTTCGCCTTGCTTAACTTTCTGACCGACTTTAACGATCGGCTTTTGATTGCGGCAGGTATTCTGGTTAGTTCTCTGATACTTGATCAGTTCATAAACATCTTTTTTGCCTTCTTTATTTTTAATGATGATCTCATTGGCATCGACACTGATAACTTCGCCGGCCTCGATGGCAAAAAGAGGTGAAGATGAATTTAAGCCGACCCATTTCTCCATACCGGTACCGACCAGCGGTCTGTCCGGTCTGACCAGCGGGGTAGCCTGACGTTGCATGTTAGAACCCATCAAGGCGCGGTTAGCGTCATCGTGTTCTAAGAAAGGAATTAAACAAGCGCTGACACCAAAGATCTGACGGGAAGAAACACCAACATAGTCAACTTCTGGAGCGTCAACCATGATGAACTGCTTCTTGTATTTAACAGGAACTTTAGGATTCTTGATATTGTTTTTGGCATCGAGCGGAATATCGTAAGGCGCGATCTTAAAATTATCTTCAACATCGGCAGAAAGATATTCAACGTCATTGGTTACAACACTATTCTTAACTTTACGGTAAGGTGTTTCAATGAACCCGAACTTATTAACTACTGCGTGAGTAGAAATAGGGGCAATTAAACCGGCGTTAGGACCTTCAGGCGACTCAATAGGACAAATACGTCCGTAATGAGAAGGGTGAATATCGCGAACCTCAAAACCGGCATGCTCGCGGGAAAGACCGCCAGGCCCCAGGGCCGAAAGTCTTCTTTTGTGGGCAAGTTCAGCCAAAGGATTGGTTTGATCCATGAACTGTGAAAGCTGTGACAAACCAAAGAACTCTTTCATAACAGCGATCAGCGGTCTGATGTTAATTAAGTTCTGCGGCATGACATCTTCTTCGTTGCCTTTGAGCATCATCTGTTCACGAATTAAACGCTCTAATCTGGTCAAACCGATACGGAACTGTTTCTGCAACTGTTCACCAACAGCGCGCACACGGCGATTTCCCAAATGGTCAATGTCATCAATTGTCCCTTCGTTCTTGGTCAGTTTAATAATATAATTAGCTACGCCAACAACATCTTCTTTAGTTAAGGTCTCTACTTCTTCCGGAATATTGACCTTTAACTTCTTATTCATCTTGTAACGGCCAATAAAACCAAGGCTATATTTTTCTTGATTAAAGAAAAGATTCTCTAAGAAGTTCTTAGCGCCTTCTTCAGTTACCGGGTCGCCTGGTCTGATCTTTTTATAAAGTTCCACTACCGCTTCTGACGGATTAGTGATCGGCCCGCCTTTAGCAATAGTTTTATCAAGATTTTCTTTTTCTTCGATCAGGCTGTACATCTCTTCTTCTGAATAACCGAGCGCGGCCAAGAATAAAGTTAACGGTAATTTTTTGATCTTGTTAATATAAACATAAAGGACACCGTTAATATCTACTTCCAGCTCCAGCCAGGCACCGCGGTTAGGGATGATCGTTGCCCGATAAGCGGTTTTCATTTTTTTAACATCTTCTTTTTCTTTAAAATATACGCCCGGCGAACGGATAAACTGCGAAACAACCACCCGCTCATCACCATTAAAAATAAAGGTGCCAAACTCTGTCATATAAGGGATCTCACCCATGAAAATATCCTGCTTTTTAACTTCGCCGGTCTCTGTATCCACTAACTTAGTAGGAACAGTTAAAGAAGCAGAATAAGTAATTTCTTTTAACAAACATTCTTTAGCAGAATATTTTGGTTTTTCTATTTTAATTTTATCTCCAAAGTAAAGTTCAAATCTGTCACCGTAACCTTTAATAGGACTGACGGCCTTTAATTCTTCGGAAATTCCTTCGTTGATAAATTTATCAAAAGACTCTATTTGTAAACTGGTTAATTTGGGAACATCGATAATATCTTCGGGAATCTCAGGATTTAATTTCACTCTTTGTGCTATTTTAGCCATATTATTTACCTGACCTCGCTTTTTATTTTTGTCGTAACACAATTAAACTGGCCCCTGTCGCTTCTTAATTGGCAACAGGAGCCAGTTTTTATAAATTAGCTTAACTAATTATTTTACTTCTACTTTTCCGCCTTCAGCTTCGATCTTAGCTTTAATATCTTTAGCTTCTTCTGCAGAAACACCTTCTTTAATTGGTTTCGGTGCACCATCAACAAGGTCCTTTGCTTCTTTCAAACCAAGCCCAGTGATCTCACGAACAACTTTCAGAACCTGTATTTTTTTATCACCTGCGGAAGCCAGAATAACGTCAACTGTACCGGCATCATCACCAGCAGCAGCAGCCGCACCAGCAACAGGGGCAGCAGCTACAGCCACGGGGGCAGCAGCAGATACACCAAACTTCTCCTCAAGCGCTTTTACCAAGTCATTAAGCTCTAGCACTGTCATTTTCTCAATTTTTTCAATTATTTCCTGTGTCATTTTTAAACCTCACCTCCTCTTATTTTTTGGTATCTTTAACGGCGTTCAAAGCATAGACCAGTTTACGCAAGTTAGCGTGTAAAACGTTAACAAAACCACTGATCGGCGAATTTAAGACATAAACAAGTTTAGCTAAGAGCTCTTCACGGCCTGGCAGCGAAGCTAATTCCTTAACTTTATCAGAAGAAATAAATTGTTTTTGATAAATACCGCCTTTAATTTTAAGAACTTCTTTTTCTGCATCTTTAATAAAATTGCAGATAACTTTAGCCGGCGCAACCGGATCTGAAGAAAAAATAAAAGAGGTCGGACCGCTAAAAACTTTTTCATCAATACCGGAAACTGTATCACCTATGGCAATTTTAACTAGATTGTTTTTGTAAACACAGTAATCGGCAGAATTAGAACGAAAATCACTGCGCAATTTACGGTCATCGGCAACATTTAAGCCGCGATATTCTGCAAAAATAACTAATTCGGAATTATTAAATTTTTCCTTAATAACTGCTACCTGTTCTTTTTTATTTTCTTTTACCATAATTTAATCCTCGCCTTGAAAATATTTTAATGATCTTATTTAACGGCTACTCTAACGCTCGGACCCATGCTAGGCGAGAGATAAACAGATTTAATGTAAACCCCTTTAGCGCCAGACGGCTTAGCTTTAACTATTGCGTCATAGAGAGCATTGTAATTATCTTTTAATTTTTCTGTTTCAAAAGATTTTTTACCAATAACCGAATGGACTACACCGTTTTTGTCGGCTTTAAATTCCAGTTTTCCGGCTTTAAATTCTTTAACTGCTTTAGTTACATCTGTTACAACAGTACCGGCTTTAGGTGAAGGCATTAAACCCTTACGACCCAGGACTTTACCAAGCTTACCTACTTTAGGCATCATATCTGAAGTAGCGAGAAGAATATCAAAATCCACAAAGCCGCCATTAATTTTCTCAATGAGCTCATCGGAACCGACTATTTCGGCACCGGCAGCTTCAGCCACTTTAAGATTTTCACCAGAGGAAATTACCGCTACAGTTATTTTTTTACCAAGCCCAGCCGGTAAATTAACTGTCCCTCTGACCTGCTGATCGTTCTTACGTGGGTCAATGCCAAGATTAAAAACCATTTCAATAGTTTCGTCGAACTTAGCAATACCCAGTTCTCTGACTTTAGCTACCGCCTGATCTACTTCAAACAGTTCTTGATCTTTGATCAGCTCCTGCTTTGCTCTGTACTTTTTACCGTATTTTTTACTTAATTTCATTTTTATTTCACCAACCCTAAATTAGTCAATTACATCTACGCCCATGGAACGAGCGGTACCAGCAATAATATTAACAGCAGCAGCCTCATTATAAGAATTAAGACCAGCGGCTTTTTCTTTAGCAATAGCAGCCAGCTGTGCTCTGGTTATTTTGCCAACTTTATTTCTATTAGGAATAGCCGAGCCTTTTTCGAGTTTTAAAGCCTTCTTTATTAACTCAGAAGCTGGCGGTGACTTAGTAATAAATTCAAAAGTTCTGTCGGAAAAAACAGAAATTTCTACCGGAATAACCGAACCAACTTTATCTTTGGTTCTTTCGTTATAAGCCTTACAGAATTCCATAATATTAACGCCATGCTGACCAAGAGCTGGACCAACTGGCGGAGCAGGATTTGCTTTACCTGCTTCTATTTGCAGTTTTATAACTGCTGTTATCTCTTTCTTTTTTTTCTTCTGCTCACCCATCGCTGCACTTTCTCCTTATCTATTAAGCATTCTTCTCTATCTGGTCAAAATCAAGCTCCATTGGAGTCTCGCGGCCAAATATTAAGATATTAACTTTAACTTTTCCTCTGTCGGCATTGATCTCTTTAATTTCACCGGTATACCCTCTGAAAGGACCGGAAATAACTTTGACATTCTCATCAATTTCAAAATCGATCTCGACTTTTTTAACTTTTTCGCCTGTTTGTCTAAGTACACGCATAACCTCGTTTTCCGGCACAGGCTCAGGCATGTCTGACCCAACAAAACGGGTTACTCCATTAATTCTTCTAATTGTCGCCCAAACTTTATCATCGGGTTCCATGTTAATAAAAACATATCCCGGAAACATCCGTTTAGTTCTCTCAACCCGTTTATTATTTTTAACTTCAATTACGTCTTCTTCCGGTATTAACACTTTATGAACTACCGCAGCAAGACCCTCTTCTTTAACTTTTTGTTCAATAGCTACTTTTACTTTCATTTCGTAACCGGAAAATACATGCAGAATATACCAATTACCGCTCAATTCTGCTAAATTCTCCTCTAGTTCTTCCGCCTCTGAAAGATCAGCGGCACCAGGCGCTAAATTATCATTTTCTTCAGCAATATTATCTTGATGTATTTCTTCTAAGCTCACGTTAACTCCTAAAATCTTGTATTTAAAATATCAAACATGTTCCCAAAACTAACATCTAAAAAAGATACCGCTACCGTCATTACTACAACTATTACTAAAACCACTAAAGTTGAATGTACAATGACCTGTTTAGTCGGCCATATAACTTTTTTTATTTCACTTTTCGTATCTGAAAAAAAATTTTTAATACTCAACCTTAAATTCCTTCTATTTCTATAATTACCATTATATTTTTTGGCAGGCGAGACAGGAATCGAACCTGCAACCTACGGTTTTGGAGACCGCCACTCTACCAATTGAGCTACTCGCCTTCACTCCTAACCGCTATTTAACTTAAGCAGCCCGCCACTTTATTTTATACTCTCTGCTGGCCAAGAGCTCATTTATTTATCAAAAAACAAAAAGACAAAAATTACTTAGTCTCTTTATGGTCGGTGTGCTTTTTGCACCAGCGACAATATTTTTTTAACAACAACCTGTCAGGATTATTTCTTTTTTCCTTATTGGTAGTATAATTTTTTCTTTTACATGTTTCACAAGCTAAGGTTATTATTTCTCTCACAGTTATTACACTCCTAATAAATTTCAGTCAAAAAAAAGCCTCGCTTAAATGACAAGCGAAAATGCGAGGGCATATTCAAGCATAATTAAAAACCGATGTCAACAATATTTATTCAATATTTAGGGACTTTTATTCTGTTTTTTGAAATACCCAATGATTAATTTTAATTAAAACCTATCATTTATAAAAACTTTGTTTGATATCTCCAGACATTTAAGTGCAAACTTCTTATATTCACCATTAAGGATCATGTCAATTAAAATTTTCTTATTCGCAATAAAACTATTTTGAATTTCTGGCAAATATGAACTAATTTTACTTCCTAAAATAAGTCTAAACGAAACTGGGTTAGGCTGAGATATATCAATAACACCATGTTCTGTAAGGTTAAAATGCACCCCAATCATCAGTGTCTTTCGTCCTATTTTCAAATTATTGTTAATACACTTTTCCATAGCAGAAAACTTTGTTTTCGGTCTAAACACTATATTGAACGCCAGGTTATCTTTTTTTCCTTTTTTCTTTTTATTTTCATAAATAAATACATATTCCGAGTCACTTTTTAATACTTTCTTTATTTCTTCTCTGGCTATTTTTTGTATTTCTTTATGTTCACCATAATTTTCTATATTATTAGCTATTTTTTTAGCAAATAAGACCATCAACATAAACCTCCAGAAATGAAAATCATAACCATATATCGTATATATTATAATTTTTTACCAAAAAGATATATGGAATATATAAAGTTAAAATAAGTAAAAAACAAATACCTTAGTTATAATCTCTATACTTTCTTGGCCGTAACCAAGAACAGTATTTCCGAACTTATCTTTTCGTAGCTCTTGTGTTTGAATAAAATATTCAATACTGGAATATCTCCCAGAAGAGGAACTTTGCGAATATTTTCTCGCTCTTCCTCATTTAATAAACCGCCAATAATAAAAGATTCACCGTCTTTTAAGCGCAAATTAGTTTCCACCTTGCGCGAAGAGATAATAGGATACTCGCCGTTAGGTGTTAGTTTCCATTGCTTGATCGTCGCCACCTCAGGCCTTAAGTTAAGTGAAATAAAACCCCTCTCCGCTTTTAATGGAAGTAATGAGAGATTAATCCCCGCATCGAGATATTTAACCTCCCAGCTGGTTTTACCGGAAGCGGACTCCACAGGCACAGAATAGGGCACCTGGTCACCGATATGGATCAACGCCTCTTTGCCAAGCATTGTTGTCACTCTGGGATTTGCCATTATTCTGGCCTTACCATTGCCGATCATTACCTCTAAACTCTCAATAAAATCATAAACCTTGGCCTGCTCATATAAAGCCCGCCCTTCACGCTTAAAATCCCAAATAGTTCCCAAGCGCAGCATATCGCTACTGCTCAACTCGACCACTTTAACCTCTATTAAAATTTGATCTAGTTCTCTGTCGAGCAAGCGAACCTTTTTATATAAAGAATTAAAATTATTTTTATTTGTTTTAATAACAATTTGCTTAGACTCCGGCTCCCCGGCAACCACCAGTTCTGGATAAAGTTTTTTTAAAAGCATTACCATGCTCTCTGTATCGCGATAGAGCAAATCATAAATAAAAAGCTGCTCATTATTATGGTCATTAATAATGAACTCCTGCGAAGAAAGATCAGCAAAAGGATCGCGCAGGGCTTTGCTGTTTTGGCCGGCGGCAACCAGCCACAAAAAAAAGATCAAACAACAAATAAAACCAATAATAAAATTTTTCATGCCAGCGCTCCGTTAAAAGAAAAAATTATCTCAATAGCAACCCGCCCAGCTTCTTTTTTAACCGTAATAATTTCATATTGATAAATATGATCGGCACTATTATAACTGTTCAAAAAATTCAAAAAATCAAGATATCTGCCCTGCAAAGAAAAGCAAAACTTCTGATCACTATTATTTTGCAAATCTACTTTTACAACATTTAAATTAGCTAATTCTGCTATCTTTTTAATGTTTTCAATGTCTATATTCAAGTCTCGCGGTAATTCCTGCGGTGAATTAACAGGCATTTTTTCTTTTAATTTACTTTCTTTATAGAGAAGATTATTTAAATATTCTTTTTCATAAAAATACTTATTGATCTTAAAATTAGAAAAAAAGATCAGCGGCAGAATAACAAATAAAAAAATCAATAAACCAGCCAAACAAACCTGCTGACATCTCTCTAATTTAAACAGAAAATCAAACCGTTCTAATTTAAAATTAAACATTTGGCATCTCACCTTGTTGTTTATTATTTAGTGTTCTTTTATTTTTAAGGACAATTTTTAGATCAAAATTCATCCCCTGATCACTTTTTAAAGTTTTAAGCAGCGCAACATCTTGCACTTCTTTATTTTTTTTAAGATTTTTTATAAAAGAATTTACGCCGGTCAAAGAAGCACGGTCACAACCAATAACCTTAATGTCATTTTGACTAAAAACCAATTCATTAAAAAAAATATCTGCCGGAGTCTGCTCGGTTAAGCTGACTAATAAATTACAATTTTTCTCATTCTCTTTTTTATTAATAACCGCTTGGTGCTTTCTGGATTGCCCTTCCTGAATAATACGAAATGAATTCTCCAATGCTGTTAATTTTTCCTGGACCATATTTTTTTCAATTAAAAGTGACTTTATCTTAAAAGAAACCGTCAGCATCAAAGACAAAAAAATGACAAATAAAAATAAATTTACCACCATAATCAAAGGCGCTAAGTTTTTCAACAAGGCCTTCTTTTGCCAGAAATAAATTTTATTTTTATAAAAAATAAATTGCTCATCTTCTGATGCAATCAAAGAAATATTCTGATTCTGATATTTATTTAAAATGGCACTAAGCTCTTGCCGGTCAAAATAACAAAGCAAGCCCATAGCCTCATTTTGTTCTGCCTGATTAAACAGCGAATAATGCCAGACATAATTTTCTACCGGCTTTTCTGTAATATTACTCAAAAGCCACTTCAATTGCTCTTCCAGAGAAACATCTGTTTCTTTTTTAAAAGAAAATTGTTCTATATTTAAGTTTTTTTCTTTTATTTTAATAACAAGCTCATCAGCAACATTTATCAGCTCCGGCAATTCTTTAACATTTTCCAGAATAATTTCCTGCCGTATTTCTTTAAATTTATTTTTTAAATAATTCATGACAATTATCTACTATAAACTTTAGTGCCAGGAGAAAATACTGAAAAATTATGATCTTTTAGATAATTGACGAAATTTACAGCACTTTTTTCAGTTCTTTGATCAAGGTTTTATCACTAACATAGCCACTGAATTTTTTTCTGATCTTTTGCTCTTTATCAATAATAAAAATTGCCGGCAAACCCCAAACATTATAACTTTCCATTAAATATTTATTACCGCAAACCGTAATAAAATCTACTGTATCTACTTTTTTGTCAAAAAAACTTCTGATCTCTTCGGCAGAATCTAGTCCAACAGCAATGACCTTAATTTCTTTTTTGTTTAATTTTTTCTGAACAGCCGCCAGCATATCAACCTGCTCACGACTATAGCGATCCCAGCCGGCCCAAAAAAAGACAATAACGTTTGTCCCGGCATATTCTGATAATCTGACAGTTTTTTTTAAACTAGGAGAATAAAGAGCAAACTCAATTGCCTCCGGATAGGTTTTTTCTTCCAAAACAATAGCTTTATAGTTAACGCTATCGATCTCGTCCACCTGTTCGGTCTTTTCCAGTTCCTGAACGTTTTGTTCCTCCAAATCTTTAGCAGCCAACAAAAAAGTCGATACTAGAAAAAGACCCAGAATAATAATTATATGTTTTTTCATTAGGTAAATAATACCTCTTTTTACTTCTTCAGCCAATTGAGCCAATCGATAATTTTTTTCTCATAGCCGCGCTCGACCGGCTCATAATATTTTCTGTCTTCAGGTAAAAATTTTATGCCCGGAGCATAACCCTTAGGATGATCATGCGCATATTGGTAACCTGCTCCCTTGCCGGCTTTTTTTTCTTCATCATACACAGCGTTTTTTAAATAGTCCGGCACCGCTAGATCTAACCCGCCGCCAATATCAGCCAATGCTTTATCTATAGCTAAGTAAGCTGAATTGCTTTTGGGTGCCGTAGCCACATAAATAGCCGCCTGCGCTAAGAGAATACGTGCCTCGGGATAACCTAATTGAGAAACACCGGCATAACAAGAATTGGCAATTACCAGCGCCAACGGATCGGCATTGCCGACATCTTCGGCCGCGCAAATTAAAATACGGCGGGCAATAAAACGGGGATCCTCTCCCGCGTAGACCATTTTAGCCAGCCAGTAAATTGCCGCATCAGGATCACTGCCGCGCATCGATTTTATGAACGCTGAAATAATATCGTAATGTTCGTTCTTATCATAAACTACTTTTTTCTGCTGCAATGATTCCTCAATAATATCCAGTGTAATATATAATTCACCCTCTTCATTAGGCTTAGTTGTTAACACTGCCAGTTCTAAACCGGTCAAAATTCGGCGGGCATCGCCGCCAGCTTTTTTAATTAAGTGAGTTCTCGCCTCGGCATCAATGAATATTTTTTTGTCCTTAAATCCTCGGTCACTCTGCAAACAATTATCAATTATCTGCAGACCATCTTCTTTTTTTAAGGGCTTAAACTCAAAAACGATCGAACGTGAAATTAAAGCGGGATTTACAGTAAAATAAGGATTTTCTGTCGTCGTGCCGATCAATATAATTATCCCAGCCTCCACATCTGGCAGCAGAGCATCTTGCTGCGCCTTATTAAAGCGATGGATTTCATCTAAATAGAGAATTGTTTTTTGTTCATTCAAAGAGAGTCTGTTCTTGGCCTGTTCAATGAGCTGCCGCAGTTCAGCAACTCCCGCCTTAACAGCATTTAATTCAGCATATGCCGCCTTAGTGTAATTAGAGATCAATTTAGCTAGTGCTGTTTTTCCAGTGCCAGGGGGACCATAAAAAATCAAAGATTGAAGGCGATCGGCCTCAATTGCCCGGCGCAATAGTTTACCGCTGCCGACAATATGATCCTGACCGACATATTCCTCAAAAGAACGAGGCGCCATTCTTTTAGCTAAAGGCTGATTTTTAATTAGATTATTTTCAAAAAGATCCATAACACCAGAATTATACAATAACAACCACAAATAAACTTAAAATTTATAAAAAAGCAAATAACAGACTGCCCCTCTTTTAATAAGATCTTTTTATTTTTTAAATATTGATCTTCTCCGCAGTGATAATTTTAACTGTTTTTTTGCGAGATGTAGCGCCTCTAATTATTTCTACAGCGCTTTTTTTTACTTGAAAAAATTCAGCCAGAAATTTTATCAAAGCTTCATTTGCTTTACCGTCTACGGGCGGTGCTTTTAATTTTATTTTAATATACTCGCCTTCTCGGCCGGCCATTTGATCACAAGAAGAACCGGGGATAACTTTAATAGAAAAAATATTTTCTGGCATTTAAAAAAATAAGCCGCTCAAAAACATTAACAGCACTCGCTCGGCTAATTTAATGGCCAGCAGTGCAAAAATAGGCGAGAGATCAAAGCCGATCTTATATGTAGGCACTAAACCCTGAAAAGGTTTTAATATAGGATCTGTCAATTTATATATTTGAATGATCAACGGATTATAGTGATTGGGATTAACCCAGCTCAAAATAACTCTGATAATAATAAGCCATTCTAAAATAGCAGCTAAACTAGAAATAACAAAAAACAATAAACCATACATAATTATTTGCCCTCACTCAATTCTTCGGCCCGATTTTTAGCAGCCTGCACGGTCTGCCATATTATTTTTTTAATATCAGAACTCTCTAAAACTTCACGTCCGGCAGCAGTAGTGCCGTTAGGTGAAGTGACCTGATCTACCAGCTGCTGGATACTCTTATCACTTTGTTCTACCAACTTAACAGAACCAAGAAAAGTCTGTAAAACAAGTTTTTTAGCCTGATCCGCTTTTAAACCGGCCAGAGATCCTGCTTCCATAAAATAGTCGAGCAGACGAAAGACAAAAGCTGGGCCGGAACCGGAGAGACCAGTCACTGCATTAAGATCTTTTTCCTCAACGGCTAAAGCCAATCCTAAAGCAGAGAACATCTTTAAAACAAACTCTTTATCCTCTGACTTAACTCTATTATTAAACGCAACTGCTGTCGCTGCTTCGCCTATCAACGCGGGCGTATTTGGCATAGCTCTGGCGACACTAAAGCGGCTAGCAGGATCAAGCGTTGCCATTTTCACACCAGCCACGATAGAAATAATTAGTTTATCACCTTTACTTTGTTCTAATTCACTGAGAACTCCGCCAATGACCTGCGGCTTTACCGCCAGCACAATTACATCACATTCATTGATCGCCTGAATGTTATTGCTACAGGTCTTAACGCCGTAGGTCTCCGCAACATATTTTAAACGCTGGGCTACGATATCAGTAACCAGAATATTCTCTCTAACAACTACATCTTTTAAAAGCAATCCTTTAATAATTGCCTCCGCCATATTACCGGCGCCAATAAACGCTATTTTGTTAAACATTTTAAACTACCCCGCTAAATTTCTTTTAAGATCAGATCATCAAAGATTATTTCACCAGAAGCATCCTGTAAACCAAAAAAAAGTTCCAGCTCTACCGCCTTAGGATCCAGAATGATCTTTTTAGAAAAATGCTGCCAGCCATTAGAATTTCCTTCAAAAACAATCAATTCCAGCCAATCTCCGACGCGGTTACCAAGTTCATCTTTGAACTCCACATAAACACGCCCTTTTTGCCATTTTTGCTGGCCCGGAAGAATATTAGAATACTTAACATAACCGCTTAGTTCCAGTTTATTGCTCTCTAACGACTTAAATAAAACCCTCTGCGAAGAGAATGTCCAATCGGCCTTATTATTTTTAACATACAACGCACCGGAAGAATTATCGCGCCCCGGATGTTTGATAGTAGCTTCACCCTCACCAAGAAAAAGCCAGCTGCCCCAACGCTCAAAATCGCCGTTATTTAAGATATTTTCTGCTGAGATCTTTTTATCTACCTGATAGAGCCGAATATCATCGAACCAGACACTCCCTTTAGCGTTCCAGAGCCCCAACAAGATCTTTACTTTTTTAACACCAGCTGGGACATTAAAATCTTTAATGAACATTTCCCAGTCAAAAGTACCAGTCTTGCCACGCATGACATCAAAAGGCTCACCAATTTGGATATCTGCTTCATCCATAAAGACAATTTGCATTTTGGCGCCCTGCCACCAGGAATCGCGATTTTTAATATTCTCCCCTTTAATATAACCCATAATAGTATAAGTTTTACCGGCTTCTACAGCTAAAATTTGGGCGCCAATGGAATACCCTTGCGCCAAACGACTGATCTTAAGTGAATTATCTCCTTCCATAGCCTCTTTGGCCAAAGACTGGCCATATGTCTCTGTACCCCAATTTTTAGGGATCCCCTGTTTATTTAAACCATCCTCAAAAGATGAGTTCAATATTAAATTTTCGGTCTGCGCCAGCAATAAACTTAAAAGGATAAATAAACAAATAACCGATGCTCTAATTGTTCTCATGTTACACCCCACTATAGATATTATACAACAGGATAAGAAAAAAGCGACTAAAAGGGGATAAGTGTAAGATTGGCACTACTTGCTACATTTAATTAATGTAATTATTATTATAGTAATAATGCTAAAAAAAATATCTAAAAAAATTATAGAAAAATTATTCGCAAAACTTTTTAAAATTATAAAAAGTCCCCACAAATTCAAGCCTGCACAATTACCACTATACTTATATATACTAAACAAGAAAATTGACCAAGCTTTCACCAGAGCATTTTCAGGATTTTTAGCCCTAAATACAGAACTTTCAAAACTAAAAAACTACCGAATTGCTATTGTCAAAGAATCTAAGCTTGAAATGCTTTACAATATGCCATCTGGAAATGATTTCAAAAAAATGATACTGAACTCCAATAAACATTCCGGTCTGGTTGGTCTTTTTACTAAATTTAATGCGGATTTTTTTATAATTAAATCCACGGATTTTCCTCCAGAGAACAGCCCCAGCTCTGCCCAAAATAATTTAGCCATCAAACCAGAAAGCATCAACTGGTCAAACTATGACCTGGTAATTGCTTTTGACCTGGCCATCCCAGCAAGAATAATTCAGCAAAACCCCAAGGTTCTTTGGTGTTATTTAATTACCGAACCGCTGATGCCGGAATATCAGGGCTCGCTGGCAAAACCGTTATCTGGGTATGATCTATTTTTAAATCAATTTAGCGCCAGCTTTAATTTATTTAAACAAGCTCCGCATATTATAAATTTTCCTTTCAATCTGCAGTATTATGGTTGCCTGGAAGAACTAGCGCCAAATACTCTAGAAAAAAAAGAGCGTTCGGGAATATTTATTGAGGCTTTTACCGCGCAAAGCCTAACTAAAGAACAACTGGCCAGCCTAAAACAATTTGGCGAAATACGCACTGTCTCTCCTGATACTAAAACAATCATTCTCGACCTTTTAAAAAGCAAATATTACTTGCGCAGCGGAGGCAAGCGCAAAATATGGGGAAATTCCCTGATTGAAGCAGTTGCTGCCGGCTGTTTAGCCATAGGAAACCCCAGGGAGTGTTACAATAACTTACTGCTCACCAGAAAGACCTCCACAACTTCCTTTGCCAAAGCACTAAAAAAAATTGAATTTTTTGAAAGAAATCCTCAAGCTTACAAAAAAGAGGTCAAAAAACAGAGGCAAATTCTCAATTATTTTTTCTATTTTAAACCATTATTGGATTTACAAAATAAGACAGCCAAAACCCCAAGGCAAAAATTAGCTCAATAGTATATTCTAAAAAAACAGCGACGACACCAATTATAAGCTGGTCCTTGATTTCGAATATTATTACGAAAAGCCCTGGCCTGATCATTAATAAATAAATTAGCACTATCCGCTAAAAGATTGCCTAAGCTACCACTTTCCGGACATAACATAACTCGTCCATCTGGCAAGATCTGCATCCCCTGCCAGGGATAAAAACATTTCTTAGTCAAATCCGGAAATTCCTTATCTGCATAAAAAGGTTTAATTTTATCAAAAGGCAGCGCCGGGTAAAAAACATACGGGATTTTAAATTTTTCTTTTTTTAATTTTCGAAACTGTAACTCAAGTGCAGGAAAGTCAATTTTTTGACCCAGACTAAGTGCGTCTAAGGAATGTAAAAATAAAATATACTTAATTCCACTGTCCTGAAATTTTCTGATAAATTGTTCGATGTCTACTGAGTTTTCAATTAAATAGTTCATGGTAACAGAAACAACCAGATAATAATTTCTTTTATCAAAAATACAATAAAAAGCTTTGATCTTTTGTAAATAATAATCATAATCTGTAGAATGTATTGAAATAGACAGGACAATTTTAGAGTTATTCAGCGGAATTATTTCCGCATAAAACTTGTCTAACTCAAGACCATTTGTAACAACTGTAAGATCATATTTCTTGCTGTTTAAGAATTTAACGATCTGCACAAACTCCGGATTGATTGTTGGCTCCCCGCCAACTAAAAAAATCCTAGGCTTTAAAAACGATTTATAATACTTAGAAATTCTTTCTTCAATTAACTTAACCTGCCCCAGTGTTAATTTAATTCTATGCGGGCTATTAATCTGGCTTTTCTGAAAACAATAACTGCACCGCAGGTTACAAGCGCTCTCAATATTTAAAATAATTTCTTTGGGAGCTGGCAAACAGATATTTAACTTAACAAAAAGAAAATCTTAATTTTATTAAATAAGTTTTCTAACAACCAAAGCCTAAAAAAATCAAAGTTTAACATCTAAATATTCCGCATATCTATGCAGCTGCTGTAAATCTTTCAGCCAGGGCAAAGAACAGTTATGGCGCAAAGCCAGCACAGGATAATTAGCATACAGCTGCTTTAGCTCTTTATTTTTTAAGCCTGGATTTTTAGCTAGATAATTTAATAAATTTTTTAATTCTACAAAATAGGCGCTCACCTTATCACGAGTAAAACCATGGCGACCAGAGTCAGCCATCCGCAAAACGTGTTCCTGATAGGGATGGCAATTAAAATACTTAAACCCTAGGTGGGCAAAAAGATGGCGAACCGTACAGTTGGTTTTTTCAACAAACAATTTATTAGACTTAATTATCCCTTTTGCTTCCAGCAACAACTTAGCTTTTTCAGGGTCATATTCAATTATTGAAAGCGGAGCAACATAATCCGGGAAAGTCTTATCCGGCATTTTGGCATAAACCGATAAATATATAGGCTTAAGCGATTTTTGCTGTTGAAGATCCTGAAGGATCCGCTCATAAGAACCAAAGAAAGTTTCATCCTTATTCAGCTCTTCCTTGACTGAACAACCTTGTATAAATAAGGGAAAACCCAGCTGATTAAAATCACTACCATCGATCACACAAGGAATATTTAATTCCAGTGCTTTTCTATAAGCTAGCGTATTATAAACCGAACAACAGAGCCTACAACCATAAAGATCAGCCTGGTGATATTTTGTATTATATTTTTGATAATTCTTGAGGCCATAACTCATATATTGATAGAACTCTTTTTTATCAACAAAACACGGCTGCCACTTGACCTTTAATTTTCGACAAACTCTTTTCATGTTGGAAAGGGCTTGTTTCCCCACAAAAGGATGGATCACTGAAAAAGCTAACGGAGTTAACCCATATTTTTCTTTCATTAAATATAATAAATATGAACTATCTTTACCTCCGCTAAATTTAACCAACACATGGAAAGGCAAGTCCTGTTGTTTCAATTTATTAAACTCTAACTGCATTATATCTAAAACCTGCATTGATCCTCTTTTCTAGTTTATTTTTATTAAGAACCATCCTGACAATTCACCAAACATTCACAATTATAACTTTTTCTATATGCATTTTTTAGACTAAACAAAAATTGCTGCTCTGGATATTTCAAAAAACCAATCGCCTGTTTCAAAAAATCAATATCTTGAACTAGCTTCTTTAAAGAACTACCTCTGCCAGCAATTTTAACAATATCCAACCCCGCTTGCGCAAAACTCTTTAATTGACAAACCTTGCAATTTTGACGTGATCTAAAATTATAATCATTTATTTCAACGACGTCTTCGGAAATTCTATCTTTACAAACAATATTATAAAGATCTGTACATGGACCACTACCATCATAAATGCCATGAGAATACGCACAAAGACCATCAATATTAGGACAATCATCGTTTTTTATAATATACGAAAAACTAATTTGCGCTGCACTGTTTTTTAATAAAACTACCTCTTCAGCCGTTATCTCTCTTGGCAAAACTATTTCTTTAACTCCTAAATTTTCATAAAAACTAACCGCCGCAGAATTAAACACATGTGTCCCAACACTGGCAATAATATTTAGTTTAGGAAAGTTTTTTCTTAAAAAAAGGACCAAGCCTAGATCTGCAATAATAATATTTTTAATAAATTTATTAATTTTTAAAAACGCGCTAATCCCCTGCAATTGTTCTTCATTATAAAAATGTTCATTTAAGGCCAAATAAAACTTTTTATTTTTTTCTTTAACTAACTGACAAATTGCCTTTAGATCTTGTAAAGAAAAAATATTACACTCTTGCCAGGCTCTACGGCTAACAGCACCAGCGGCATTGCTATAGAATTGTGGGGCCAGAGCACCATAGAGAATATCGGCACCAGCCGCCAGCAACTCTACAGCCTCTCTATAACCTCTAACTGGGACCTCTATTTTCATTCTCAAGAGCATACTTAATGAATAGCAAAAAATCAATTTTATTAAGTTTTATTGATCTACTATTTACAGTATAATATTATGAATAAAACTATAGAAAAGGAAATTTATGCTTAAAAAAATATTGTTGTTATTGTTAATTGTTTCTATTTTATTTGCCAGTAACAGTAATGAAGTATTGGCTCAAAAACAAGCCAACACCAAATTAATAAATGCTTACCACCATTTTAAAGACGCTATTGATAATAACCAAACTTTTGAAAATTATGCGCATTTTGCCCACTCGGCTTACTTTTATGGAGATCTTTTTGTTACTGAAAATATAAAAAAAAGAGAAATATTTCAACTAGGCAGAGATGCAGCAGCTAACGCGATAAAATTAAACAACAATAACGCTATAGGCTATTTTGTATACGGAATTAATACCAGTAAACTGGCAAGGTATTCTAATAATCAAGAAAAACTTATTTATCTCAAGGAGACCATTGAAGCACTAAACAAAGCAATAGAACTAAACCCAGAATTTGGGAAAGAACATGACCGACCAGGAACGGCTTATCTACTCCGAGCAGTTGTTTATTCAAAAGCACCTACACCACCAGTAAGTATAGGCGATGATATCCAAGCGGAAAAAGATTTTAAAAAAGCATTAGAGCTTGGCCATGAAAATCGTCAAGTATATCGTTTCTATGGTGAATATTTATTAAATAAAAAACGTAATACCGAGGCACTTCAAATCATTGATTCAGGGATTGCACTTAAGTACAATCCAGCTGTTGCAATAGATGAAGAAATTGAATTAGGTTTATTAAAAAAACTTAAAGAGGACCTACAACAAAATAACTAAAAACACTAAAAGCTAGGATTTAAAACAATTAAAGTTGAAATACTAATCCCTGTATACAACAATCATACATTAACAAAAAAATGTCTTGCTTCTATTTTTTGCTCCACGTCAGATATTTTTTCAATAATCATTATTGATGATAACTCCACCGATCCATTGGCAATAGATTATTATAACTCACTAAAAAAACATAAGAAAATTAAAATAATTAAAAACAATGAAAACCTAGGGTTTATAAAAAGTATTAATCTGGCTCTTCCCCATTGCACAGCAAAATATCTGGTAATACTTAACAATGATACTACAGTTAATAAAGGCTGGCTGGAAAACTTAGCTAAAGGGTTTGAAAAGGCAAATAATGTTGGCATTGTAGCCCCTTTAATAAATTGCAATAATCCCTACCAAAACCCCATCTCCAGCAAAACAACTTACACTGAAGCCCCTTATGTCTATGGCACTTGTTTTATGATCGATCGCCAATTGATCAAAGAAAATATCTTATTTGATAATATTTTTGGACCAGGTTATTTTGAGGATATTGACCTCTGTTTTAAAGTAATTGAAGCCGGCTATAAAATATTAGTCGCTCACAATAGTAAAATTCATCATGCCAATTGCGGCACGTTTGGCGCAGAAAAAGCTGCTAAATTGATTAAAGAAAACTACACTGCTTTTTATTACCGCTGGCAAAATACACCTCTCTTTAGTTACCTACCAAAATATCTAAAATTCCCCATAAATAAAAAATCCTTTACCGGGCAGTTTTGGCAATTAGAGCAACCACTGCTATCTCTTTTTTTCAAAATAACCCAGGAAAAAGATATTTTAAAAATTAAAAATTATCTTGATGAACAAATCTACAAAAACTTTAACTTAATAATTTATAACTCCAAAAAATTAGAGATCAGTATTTTGAATAATTATCAAACAACAATCACAGATAAAGATCTCCCTATAAAAAATCCAAAAATACCTTCAGATCTAAAAACAGGAAAGTATTTAATAAATTTTAATAATAATAATTTTTATGACTTTGATCTGCCAGAAATTTGTGTTCAAATATTAAAAAACACTCAGATCAATCCCATAAAAAAAACAATCAACAATAGAGCGAAGAAAGGGCCTCTTTTCTCTTTTCAATGCCCGGCCTATGACTTGCGACATATTGAAGAAACAGTAACTTCCGTAATACAGCAAACTAACAAAAACTGGGAATTACTCATTTGTTTTGATAATCCACCAGACCAAAAAAAAGCAGCTGAATTGGTTGAAAAATATAAAAAACATAAAAAAATAAAATTTTTTCAAAATACCAGAAATTTAGGTGTAGGCCCTACACGACAGATACTCTTTAGTAACTCCAACAGCCCCTATATAATTCCGCTTGATTCAGATGACCATGTAGCACCTACCCTACTGGCAGAATTAAAAAAAGAAATTTCGAAACATAAAGATTTTTCTCTCATCCGTGCCGGACTCAGAATAACATCAGAGATAATGTCACTGGAAATCATCCCTGAACAACGGCAAAAATATCAAGGATTTACTATCGATATCTACAATATTTATCAACCTTATTTGATCAATGCCAAACATCTCAAAAAGATCGGCGGTTGGCACTGGAACCCGGAAGTTTTAAATGCCTGCGAAGACGCCGATATATTTATTAGGTTAGAAACCCTGGCCCCAATTTATATTATCCCCAAGGTTTTATATTTTAAAAGACAACATGATGAGGGGCTTACAAAAAAAATGACCGGACAACTCGGCTTAAATTCACTTTTTTATTCGATTGAATTAATGCTAAAAAACAGAAAATTAAAAAACTTACAATTCTTAAGCTTCTCCACTATTAATCATGATGATAAAGGGATAACTTTTTATTTTCATCTAAAATATTACAATATTTACACTATTCACTCTTTCACAGTCCCTTCAATTAGCGATCTGAACTTACTACCTGTAAAAAAAATTAAAACCTCTGAAATAGCAGAAATATTTGGCAATAATAGCTTTTCCTGGCAAGAATTTTTTCTTTATGCCAATATTACATTAGAAGAACAGATCACCGCACCTGATATTGAAGAAAGAGTAGCCAAGAGCAAGCTTAGTTTTACAAAAAAATATCAGTTCTGTGAATTATTAGAAAAATATTCTATCTTCTGTGAAACAATCGATATAATATTATTAACATCCAATGATTTTTCTTTAACTAAACGAGCGCTGGCAGCTCTTTATTTAAGAACGCGCCACCCTTTTAATTTGATTATTTTAAATAAAAACATTACTTCAGCTAAAAAAAGCTATTATGACCAACTACAAAAAAAATATAAAAATATAAAAATTATCATCGCCCCACAAACAACCAGCGAAATAGCGTTTATTAATGATGGGTTAAATAATCGCCAAAGCCGCTACGTTTGTTTAATTTCTGATAATATTATTATTAGCGATAACTGGTTAAATAAATTAAAAAATGGGTTTATTTTCTGTAAAGAGATAGGTATTGTTGGGCCTAATTATACCGATAATTTTACTGACATAAAAAACAAGAAAAAAGGCCAGACAGAAGAACTACCAGAAACTTATACAGAAAAAAATTGGCTTTGGGATAGCTGTTTACTAATAAAAAAGACATTATTGCAAAAAGCTGGCGGGCTCAACAAGAATTTTATAGAAAGTGATCTTTATACCTATTTTGACTTCTGTTTTAGAGCACGGCATAACGGCTATAAAATATTACTAGCTAATGATTGTCTGCTCTACAAAAAAAACAAACCGCTTGCTATAAAAAATCTAGAAAAAAATTATTATGTTTTAAAAACTATCTGGCAAGAGCATCCGCTCTTTTTGGAGCTACCGCCAGAAATATGTTTAAACAAACCCGTAGCTAACTTTGAACTTAAAGAACAGCTAATAATTGAAGAAAAAAACAACAATAAGATCAAACTAGCGGCAATAAAAATAGAGCAATATGCCAATATTAGTCATCAAGTTACCGATCAAGATAACTTAAAATATCTTAGCAATTATTTTGAGGTTATCTTGATCAAAGAAGAACATTTACAAAGATCACTGATAGATTTTTTTAATTTTTTAACAACCAACCAGATCAGTTTTATCTTTCTCAATATTACAATTGATGCTTATCCGTTATTTACTTACCGCAACGATAATAAATTGCCCATTGGCTTTATTGTCTGGCCCTATATTTTTGAGCCGTGGCGCGCAAGATATTTTCGCTTAGCCAGAGAAGCAAAAAACATTGATACATTTTTGACATTCAGCAAATATCTCCACAGCAGTTTTCAGCAAATTTCGCTAAACTTTGATCTCCTAAAAATGGCCGGACCAATAAACTATAGAGAATTTCCGAAAAATTATGACCAAAGCAATGAACTGAGCCTGGTTTATTGCGGACGGTTAACCCCTGTAAAAAATCTGCACGTTCTTCTCAGTCTACTAGGCGCCAGTAAAAATGCAATATCTTTTAAATTGAATATTATCTGTCCGCTGGAAAATTTAAATAAAGAAGAAAAACAATACTTAGCGTTATTACACCAAACTATTGAGCGATTTAACCTGAAAGAAAATATTGTTTTTCATGGAGATCTTACACAAGAAAAAATTAAGCGAAATCAAATCCTCAATGAATCTAATGTGCTGGTTTTTCTTTCCACAGATACAGGAGAAACTTTTGGCCGGGCAATTGTGGAGGGGATGGCCGCAGGTTGCGCCATAATCACCACTAATTGGCAGGCAGTAAATGAACTGGTCATAGATGGCGAGAATGGCTTTACAATAGATATCAACAACAATATTCCTGACACGCAACAATTATTATCAGCACTAATTTTATTATCTGATAACAAAACACGTCAGGCCATGCAAAAAATAAATAGGCAAAAAGCCAAACAGTATGACTACAACCAACAAATACCAAAACTGGTCACTTATCTAAAAAATAAAGAACCAATAAAAACAGCTGTTGAGCAAATAGAGAAATCTAACAACTGGGAAAAAACAGAAAAAGAATTATTAGCCCAATTGCCAGAATATCTAAAAGAACATCGGTTAGAATTAGCGCTGGCCATTGACAACATAAAAAAAATAACCGATCTGGAACACTTAAACTACACTCACATCTACTTAGGTTCAGAATTTTGTGAAGAATTAATTCCCACTAAAGAAAAAACCGCAGCATTTTTAAATTATTGTCTTAAAAATAAAAAAAGATTTATTTTATTAACGCCGCCGCTAACTGAAAAAGGATTAAAAAAAATAATTGAGTTATTGCCTTTACTGCCCTTAAATTGTGAAATTGTCTTTAATGACTGGGGATTATTATCCTCAATAAAAAAGCATCAGTTAACGCCGCGCCTGGGGCGCCTTTTATTAAAAGTTAAACGAGAACCACGCCAAACAAATAACAATGAATTATTAAAATATTTGCGCACAGCTAATTTAACAGAAAAAATATTTCAGAAATATTTATTAAGCAATAAAATTAATGGCATAGAATTTGATAATGTCTGGCAAGGATATGATGCTGTATTGCCAGAAGACTTAAGTAATAGTCTCTACTTGCCTTATGTCTATATAACGACAACTAAAAAATGTTTATTTAAAGAAAAAGATCTTTGTTATCAACACTGTCAGCAAAAATATATTACAGCCAACTTAAGAAACTATGACGAGCCACTCTTGATCAATGGCAACACCCAGTTTTATACAAACACCAGTTTGCCAGATAGTACCTGTTTGGAAAAACTAAAAATATCGAGAATCGTCTATCAGCCAAAATTCAGCCAACAGAAAACCCTATAAAAAATCTTTTAAATATTTATTGGAAATTGTTAAATAATTTTTATTATTAACTTTTTGCCAAGCCAAACCGGCTGGTAACTTTTTCTTACTAACACCATTAATCATAGCCATAGGGAAATCAATTAATACTTTTCCTCTAGCCACTATTATCTCTTTTTTAGTGATCATGCTATAAATATAAATTATTTGATGATAACGTGCCTGAAAATATTTAATGACTTTTTTATAGTAATCACAGATAAGTTCTGAACGAATTTTGATCTGCCCCTGATATTTAACATAAGCAAAAGCCAAACAGCCATAATTGCAAATACCGGCAGCGGGACAACTATCACAGCCTAATTCTCTTACAGCTGTCGCTTTTTGCAATTGCAGATCAAAAACGCGTTTATAAGAAGATATACCAAAGGGATCAAAAAAAGAAGTTAGATCATTCATTAAATTAACTTTATTAATTTTATTCCAGCGGCCACAAAAAAGAATTTCACCAGTTGGTTCAACCTCAACAATCGCATTACCCCCGCCGCAAAATTTGGCATGACAAATAGTATGTGAACAAGTTTTAGCCGCAGACTCTTTATACAGTAAACTATTAATATATTTATCAATAAGATGTTCAATATTTGATTCATATAATTTATTTTGATCAAAAAACAAGGCCATCGTCGGCAAAAAAACATGTTGATACATTTGGTCGGCAGTCACTTCTGGATAACAAAATTCTGGTTTGGCCATATTTTCGACAAAATTGGCTTTAATTGAGGAGATCTTATATTTTTTAATAAATGTCATTAAATTTTTAGAAAAATTTTTGATATTTTGACTACTTAAGACCATCAGTGTCCCGAACCTGATCTTGTTTTTTTTAAGCAAATTTAATTTTTCTGTAAAATCAAATCCCGGTAAACGCAAAGCATTTTCCTTTTTTAAATTACCATCTACACTAATACCCGGTGAAATATTATATTTTTTAAAAAAGTTTACCCATTGCTGATCTATTACTAACATATTTGTCTGCATACCAAACCGGACATAGGGAAGTTTGGCTTTGGCATACTTAATAAATTTTTCCAGCCTAGATATCCCCAGCAAAGTAGGTTCGCCGCCGTGAAAAACTATCTGTAGCTGACCATTAAATCTCTCTTTTTTATTACGAATATGTTTGTCTAAATAAATTTGATCAATCAGTTTTTTGAAAACAGTAAAACTCATCCGTTCGCCGGCATACTGTTTTTTGTCGCCTAAATAACAATACTGACAATTTAAATTACAATCGCGAGTTACTTTTAAAATAACCTCATAAATATTTTCAAACATAAAAAATTAAGCCTTGCGACAATCTTTATAGAATTTTTCTATGGTTTTTACATATTTTGCAAAACAGAGCTCACAAAAATACTCACCATTCTTTTTCCAGAGGCCATTAATGTTTTCCAACTGTTTTTTAGAATCATTAACATACCAGCTATAGACATCCAACAAAACCTCAGTTAAAACAACGATCTCGTTAAGCGTTTTACCGCAGCAAGAGCATGTAACATTTTTTGGTAAATTTTTTTTTGAGATAGACTTTTTTATAATAGCCATCTAATTAGTTATGGCGTACCAATATTTTTATGGTCAGCATAACCTGTCGGCTTATTTGTCTGTGCCAAATCTTGCAACTTATCACGCAAAATATTATAGTCACTGGCTTTTCTTCTTTGCCCGTCTTGCTCATCTGCCGGCCAGCCAGACCAGTTATTATCGTTGTTTCCCTTCATAGACTGCCAAAGAGCCTTGACATTGGCAATGGTCTCTTCTACCTGCTGCTGGATAGCATAATCTGCCTCTTCAAAATCGGTGTCCTTATTATAACTATTTACCGAATCCGGAGTATTTGTTCCACCAGTAGATGTAACTTTGCGGGTGGCTAACTCTATTGTATCGTCCCTTAAGGTTTTAAGATTATTAATCTGATCTTTAATATAAGATTCCTGTGTAAAAGCATTAGCTGGGGTATTAATATTATAAACATATTGACGATCATTGGTGACAGGGGCAACACCATCATCTATAGTATAATTCTGATGATCACGATAATTAGCTACCCAGGCAGAACCATTCCAGTTAGTATGATCTGAATAATCAGGTGATTTATTAGTGTAATCCATGTAATTTTGGTAAGTCATTATTATTCCTCTCGTTTTGAATTATATATTAATGTCTTTAAAAAATCTATTATTCATCATTCCAGTCATTAATACTATAGCACTTTCTATCACAGCTAGAACATTGAAATTTACAATTAAGTGTTTCCAGGTTTGATCCTCTAAAATGATCTTCTTTATCTTTCATTATCCTAGCCATCTTCTCGGCACTAAAACCTTCTCTTACCCAATCAGAAGAATTAAAAGAATCAAAACAAAAAGGTTCATTATAAATATAATAATTCAAAGAGCTAATATAAGCAGCGGGAGAAGATGCTCTTTCAACTAATTTATAACGAGAAATATACTTACTCAGTTTGATAATAATATCTCTAGGCAACATAGCAGATGTCGTTTTGCCATATCTAAGACAATTTTTAGTAAACGGCATGATCTCATTATTTACAGGGAAAATACCACGATAAAAATTATGCATTAGCTTCTCTTTATAACTCTGCAAAGGGCACTCTATTACACAATAATTATTTATGATCGCAATAAGCTCAAATTTCTTGCTATTCTTTTCTAACCATTCTATGTCCATAGTTTTACGATAGGGAATAATCACTGCATCAAAACGATCATCAATGGGCTCATCTGAATCATGATAAGCAAGAATAGATCTTGATATTTTGATCTTGTCTTTAACCTGATCAAGTTCCGGCCAATATTGATTGATCATGATCTCACTTACGCCATAATCAATATATTCTTTAATTAAATTTATATTTTTTGAAAAAGGAACTGTAAGTGTTACAGGCTTGTATTGAGCGACGTTTTTAATCAATCTGATCCACTCTTCTTTTGTCTTTTGATAGCCTGGTACAGTTACAACTTGATTGTCATTAGTTTTCTTAAAAAAAGGTCTACCAGAAAAACCGTCAAACCCATAAAGAGGCAAATAAACACTTTGAATATATTCCCCGTATTTTACAGATTGAATAATATCAAAAATAGAATCAGTTTGTAGCATTGTTAAAGGAATTTCAAATTTATTGCACCAATTACTTTTGATTACCGGATCAGATATATTAGTGATATTATTTTCAGTTTCAATCATATATAACTACTATCTTAACATGTTACTTGTTAAAAATTACTAAATAATACCAAGGAATAAAATCATAAACACCAGCAAAACCATATCCGGCCGCAGCCATGACTTCTTTTATCTCTTGCAAGAAAGCACTGCTTTGCATTCTGTTAAAATCAGAGAAAAAATTCTCCTTGAAAATATCTCCACGTAAATATTGTTTATAATGATCACTAAAAACTAACTTATTAACTATTTTAAACATCAAATTTATTTTTGGTGTAATCAAGGCAGGGTCTTTTATCTCAAAATTATCATCAAAAATATTCTCTTCACGTTTTAAAAAACTGATAATTCCCATTAAAGTTCTTTTTTGCAGATCATCTAGTTGGCTTACAGGAAGCCATTTTAATTGCTGGCAATAGCGAAAATATTTGGCAGTCCAGTCTAAATCATTAAAGAAATAATTCAGGCTTGCCAGCGGTTCTTTCTTTTCCGATAAATAAAATATACTATCCAGTTTCTCATCTAATAAGGCCTTTAACAACCCAGCGTTATCCAAAATATCCTCTTCTGTAAAAGGGCTAATATCACGATGCATAATTATTGCCAGTTTACCATGCTCTTTTAACTTATCTCTTAATTTTGATAGAAAATTTTGCTTATTATTAATATATTCAAAACTGTTACCCAAAAATATCAGGTCATAACTGTTATTAAAATAAAATTCATCATCATTACTTCTAGAAAGTAACATTGGCAAAATACTTTTATAATTTCTAAGAGCCACTTGATCTTTTATGTAATCATACCTATCCTTAAAAACCTCCACCGCATAAATAGTGGCATTATCTTGTAAATACTCAGCAAAAGCATAGCTATACTGACCGGTCCCTGCGCCAATATCTAAAATAACAGGCGCTGCACTAAGATTAAAGAGTTCAATCATTTTAGGTATATTTGAAGAAAATAATCTGTTTTTTTGACGCTCAACAACATTATCGTTTAGTTGCGGAGTAGCTATTTTTGAAAATATTTCACTATACATATCTTTATTTTACCGCTATAAATCCACAAAAATTAAACCACCTAAAAAATACTTCTATATTAGAAAAGCCTGCTTTTTGCAAAAGCTCTATATTTTTTTGCATTGTCAGTGGAGATAAAATACTTTTCAGCGCTCGTTCTTTGCGAACAATCTCCTCTCTTGAATACCGGTTTTTTTGTTTAAAAAAATAGTAACGATCCACAAAAATATTCTCCAGAAAAAAATTATCGTTTCTCAATTTTTCAACCATTATAAAACAACCGCCGGGCTGAAGACCTGAATAAATATTTTTCAAAAGTTTCTGTCTGGAAGAATATTTTAAAAACTGTAAAACTAAGTTGGCAACAACAAAGCTGGCTCCAGAAATTTTAAAATCTTTATTAAGATCACAATTAATATAGTTAATGTTTTTGTATTTTCTTAAACGATCTTTCGCTCTAGTGAGCAATTCGCTTGAATAATCAACGGCCCATAAAGTTATATTTTGTTTTTTAAAGTTTTTAGCAATTTTACGGACAGTATAGCCGGTTGAACAGCCAAGATCATAAACATTGGTATTTGGTTTGATGAATTTTTTAGCAAAATAACAGATCTCTTTTTGAATATTATAGTAAAAAGGGACACTGCGCTTGAGCATGTTATCAAACACTTGGGAAACCAGCGCATTAAACTTAAAAACTTTGGGATAATTTTTATTGTTTTTAAATAGCCTGTCTCTGGCAAAAAAAACCATTTAATTAGCTACTCCTGGATAAACAGAATTAACCGCAGCATACAAAAAACAATCATGCCAACCATTATCCGCAAAATAATGTTCTCTAAGCAACGCCTCTTTAATAAAATTCAATTCAGCAATAAAAGAGATCCCTTCTTCACTATCAACGCTAACCAAAAATCTTTGACGTTTTAAATTTAACTTTTTAAACCCATAGCGTATAAATTCAGATAGAATTTCTTTTTTAATGATCTTTTCTATTTCTGCAGAAAAACAAAATAACAGAGCCGCCTCACCTTGACCAATTGCCGTCATCAGGAAAGTTTTATCAATTAACTTAAATCCACAAAAACCTATTATTTCAGAATCATTATCAATTATTTGATAAATAGAATAAATACTCTTGTTTTCATGCTTTTCAACCAGATATTTGTGAAAACAATAATTGAATTCTTCTATATTTTTTATCTTTCCCCAGCCATCAAAAGATAATAAATCAGGATTATTTCTTATAAAAATTGCGCAGGCAGCAAAATCATCAAAGTCTATTTCTTTCACAGAATATTCAGATAATTTCATTATTGTTTTGTTCATCTTTTTTTCAGCTCCAGCCAATCTTTGTGCAAAATAGAAAACAAATATTGATCGTGCCAAGAATTACCATAAAACAAATATTGCAGTAATTTCCCATCTTCTTTAAGGCCTGCTCGCAAATATATTTTTTTTAAAATATCATTATCTACATCTACTAAGGAAATAATTTTATGAAAGTTTAAAACCTGAAACCCAAATTCCAAAAGAGCCTCTATTACTTCTAAAGAATAAAAGAGCCCCTGAATATTCCTGGCAAGAGCTAGTCTAATAATACCCTCTTTTTTTTCTTCATCAATACATATACTACAAACACCTATCATTTCAGCAGGATTATTATTAGAAACAACGCCTAAAATAAAACTTTTTCGCGGATATTCAAACTGTGTCCTTAATGATTTTTCAAAAAAAGAGAGCCCTTCGTCTTGTTGGTAAATATCCTGCCAACTAGAGTAATTAAGAACATCTTTATTATTTTTAAAAAAATTCTTAACTTTTTCCAGATCAGCAGGCAAAGAATCCATTAAAAATAAATTTTTTGTGCCTATTTTTGCAAAATTAGTATGTAAATATGACATGTTGTAAATTATATTATATACTATAGAATATTTTTTTGTATAAAATTTAGGAGTTATTCGTGAGTATTCAACAAGGTATATTTTCAATTATTGCCACTTCATTTAAAAAACCTATTGAAAAAATAACGCCTCAAACTCTTTTTTTAAAAGAACTTGAGGCTGATTCTTTAAAAATGTTAGAATTGGTTTCTGATATAGAATCTAAATATAACATTAAAATAGATAATAACGACCTCTATGACCTAAAATCTGTCGGTCAATTCATTGCCTTAGTTGAAGCCTATTTAACAAAAAAACTATAAAAATTGGAAAACAAAAAACCTACCAGAATAGTAATTACCGGACTGGGTATAGTCTCTGCACTAGGTAACGAACCGGATATCTTCTGGAAAAATATAGTAACCGGAAAAAGTGGAATTTCACCAATTACAAAATATGATACTAAAGATTTTAGTTTTACCCACGGTGGAGAAATAAACTCTTTTCAGCCAGAGCTTTTTATTAAAAAAAGTTCATTAAAAAACTATGGACCGGCCGCGCAATTTGCCATTGTCGCCGCCAAAATGGCCTGCCAAAATAATATTTCACTTAACAACAAGCAAACCGCAGTATGTATTGGTGTTACCGGCGGTGAAGGTAACGTTCTTTATGAAAAATTCAACAAAACTCTTGCCCCTAAACGAAAAAAACTTTTATATCAAATATATCCAGCCTGGAAGATAGCCGCTGGTATCAACAAAGAATTAAATTTAAACGGACCAACATTTACCTTCCCTATGGCTTGTTCTGCTGGCAACTACGCAATAATCAGAGCTGCAGAACTAATAAAAAATGGAATTGTTCAATATGCACTAGCTGGCGGAAGTGACTCTTTTTCTTATACCGCCTATGCCGGCTTTATAAAATTACGCTCTATGGCCAAAGAAAAAGTTCAGCCTTTTGATAAGAACAGATCTGGCATCTTAATTGGAGAAGGGAGTGGCATTCTTTTATTAGAAACTTTAGAAACTGCCCTTCAAAGAAAAGCTAAGATTTACGGTGAAATAATTGGGTATGGTCTAAATTGCGACAGCTATCATCTTACAGCCCCTCACCCGGAAGGACTAGGGCTCAGCCAGGCCATGAAAGATGCCTTGAAAATGGCCAAGATACAACCAAAAGATATTGATTATATTAGCGCCCATGGCACCGGAACATTAACTAATGACCAGATTGAAACAAAAGCCATAAAAAACGTTTTTAAAACTACTGCTTGCAAAACGCCTATCAGTTCTATCAAATCAATGCTAGGTCATTGCATGGGAGCAGCCAGCGCCATTGAAGCAGTGGCCTGTTGCCTGGCATTGCGAGACAACTTGATGCCACCAACAATTAATTATGAAACAACTGACCCATTATGTGATCTTGACTACATACCAAACAAAGCAAGAAAAAAAGAGCTAAACATTGTCATGTCTAACGCCCTGGCGTTTGGCGGCATTAATACATCTATTATCATTAAAAAATTTTCAGAGAATAAACAATGAGCTCTATTGCTATAACCGCAGCAGAAATAGTTTCACCTCTGGGAATCGGTCTGGATAACTTTATTAAAAACCTTGCATCTGTAAATCAACAGAATCAAAAATCTGAAAATTTTGAAAATATAGTAACCAATCTATTACAAAAAAGCATTCCGCTTAATTCTTTAGAAAGCAATTTAAGCAAATACTTATTACTTGCTTCGGTATTATTAAAAAAATATTTAGAAAAACCATTAAAAAATATTGTTATTGGTTCTGCACTATCCAGTTTAAGCAGTATTTACACGTTTGAAAGATCGGCACAAGAAAAGGGATATTATGGAATAAATCCCGGCGCATTTCCCGACACAGTACTAAATATCCCTGCCTGCCGAATTGCTCTAACAGAAAAAAAATTAACATTGTGCGAAACTATCAGCAGCGGTCTCTGTTCAGGTATTGATGCGATAGGAATGGGCTATTTTTATTTAAACAATAATTCATCTTTGCATGAAATCATCTGCGGCGGCGGAGATGAATACAATAAAGAACTTAAATATATTTTTAATCCCAGTAAAAAATTTTACGGTTTTGGAAAAGGTGCCGCATTATTTCAATTAAAAAGGACAAAAACCGCTGTAAAAGAAAAAACACCTATCATGGCAGAAATAATTGGCTATCGAACAAATCAAAACAATAATATCTATAAAAATGTTGAAGAAAACATCAAGGATATTTTGAATGAAAACAAACTAACCTACTCAGACATAAACCTGATTTTAACAAATAAAAATAATTTAAATCCCGAAATAGATACAGCTGAACAAAACTCCATTGAAAAAATCTTTGGCAAAGAACAGCCGACATTGGCAGTAAAAAAACATACCAAAGAAGGGCTTGGTCTCTCTGGGCCTTTACAAATAATTGTTGCTTTACTAATATTTCAAAACAAGCGACTAAACAATCTAAATCTAACAACAAACAAACACAAAACGATCCTAATTAATAATATTAATTCTGACGGCAGGATCTCAACTATAATATTAAAAAAATATGAAAAGTAAACCAACAGTTATAATTATCGGTAGCGGCATAGGAGGATTGATCTGCGGCATAGAATTGGCAAAAAACAATTACAATGTAACAATTCTTGAAAAAAATAGCTTTCCCGGCGGCTACTGCTCTTCTTTAAAAAAAAAAAGATACACCTTTGATATAGGACCACACTTTCTAACCGCTGTCGGCGACAAAAACAATCCCGTTGGTCATTATCTAGATCAGCTACCTTTTAAAACAAAATTCAGTAAATTGACCGAGTTCGATAATTTCTTTATTGAAAGCCTAAAAATCAAAAACAATTTACCGGCAGATAAATTCATCTACTCATTGCAAGAAAAATATCCTCAAGAAAAAAAAGCCATTTCTGATTTTTTTGAAGATATTAAAAATATATTGTCTTATTATAACAACTGCAAAATCACAGATATTAATACAATAACTTATAAAAAAATGCTCGACAATTACTTTAAAAACAAACAACTAAAAACACACCTGTCCGCATTCAGCAATTATCTGGGACTTAAAGCTAATAAAGCATCTGCCTTGAACATAGCCACTTTGATTGGCAGCATTTTTTATTATCAGGCTTTCTATCCCCAAAAAGGGATGGCAGATTTTGCACAAAATCTTGTAAAAAATCTCGAACACTATAGTGGAAAAATAATATACAACGCCAATGTCACAAAAATAAATATAATTAATAATAATCTTGCCCAAATAACCTATCATAATAATAAAAATCAAAAAACTGCCAATATTGTTATCTCCAATATTAGTCCACAGTTAACTTTTGAAAAACTTTTATCACCAAAAAATATCCCCAGCGACTATTTAAAAAAAATAAAAAAACTAAAGCCAAGTCTCTCCGGTTGTGCCTTATATCTTGGGATAAACACAGATATCAGTAAAGAAAAAAATAAAGTCGGCCTATATTTAAATAAGTATAAATATATTGTAAATATACCAACAATTCATTCAAAAAAAATAGCACCAAAAAGCAAAAGCATTATAAGAATAATCGGGTTTTTACCAAACAATAGATCAAAACTCTCTATCAAAGAAAAAAATAAAATAAAAAGTATTTATTTAAAAATAATATTGGAATTATTTCCAGAAATCAAAAACAAAATAGAAACAATGGTTTTTCTTGGACCAGATTCTTATCTAAAATTAACCAATAATATTTCAGGCGCCTTTTTTGGCGCCGCGTCTCATCCAAAGTTCTCAGGAAAAAATAGCTTAGCCAATAAAACACCTCTAAAAAATCTTTATCTTTGCGGACACTGGACAAACCCCATGTCAGCAATACAGGGTGTTTTTATTTCCGGATTAATAACAGCCAAAAAAATAAACAAAATCAACACCTAAAGCACTAATTTGATCTAAAATATCAAGTATTTCATCTTTTGCTAAAGTCGCAAC
>CAYUXF010000003.1:16193-52769 GCA_964448755.1 uncultured bacterium | reverse complement strand
AAAAACTTGTTATATTAGGTTCTACCGGTTCTATAGGAACACAGGCGCTCGATGTTATTGCCGCTTCTCAAGGTTCTTTAAAAGCAGCAGTTCTTGCTGCCGGCGAAAATATTAAATTATTGCGCGAGCAAATTAAAATTTTTTTACCAGAATTTGTAACGGTAAAAAATAAAGAAGCTGCTGATATTTTGAGCCGGGAATTTCCCGGTTTAAAAGTTTCTTTTGGACCAGCTGGATTAATAGAAGCGGCTACCTGGCCAGGGACAGATATTGTGCTGGTTGCTATTGTTGGCGTTACCGCTTTGCGGCCGACCATTGAAGCTATTAAACAAAAAAAAGATATTGCGCTGGCCAGTAAAGAGGTTTTAGTAGCGGCTGGCAGCATTATTATGCCGCTGGCAGATAAAATGGGTGTTAAGCTATTGCCGGTAGACTCTGAGCATTCTGCTATTATGCAGGCAATAGTGCCGCAATATCAAGAAAAAGCCAGTCTGGAATATCCAGTGCGGCAAATTGCAAAATTAATTTTGACCGCTTCGGGTGGCGCTTTTAGGAACTTAAAAGCTGCTGATGTCCGGCATAAAAAATTTTCAGAGGCGCTTGTCCATCCTAACTGGACCATGGGTAGTAAGATAACTATCGATTCCGCTACGCTAATGAATAAGGGATTGGAAGTTATTGAGGCTCATTGGCTCTTTAATATGCCCTATGAAAAAATAGAAGTATTTGTTCATCCTCAGTCTATAGTGCATTCTCTGGTAGAGTTTGTGGATGGTTCAGTTCTTGCCCAAATGGGGCTTCCTGATATGCGCCTTCCTATTCAATATGCTTTTTATTATCCGGAGCGGCGGGAGGCTAGTTGGCCAAAGCTTGATCTTAAAAAAACAGCGGCGCTAACTTTTCAGGAGCCAGATCACGAAACCTTTAGAGCTTTAACGCTTGCTTATCAGGCGGGGCAAAGAGGCGGTACGCTGCCTGCAGTACTCAATGCTGCCAATGAAGAGGCAGTTAATTTTTTCTCACAGGAACAGATTGGCTTCTTAGATATTCCTGCCATAGTAGAGGCGGTTATGAAAGAACATCAGGTTATTGAGAAGCCGGAATTAGCTGATATTATTGCCGCGGATAAATGGGCTAGAGAAAAAGCGGCCTTTTTAAAAGGAATACTTAAATGACAGAAGACGTTATCATTAAGACCGATCTCCAGATCGCCGGCATTGCCGCTGTTTGCCGTTATAATCCGGTTTTTTTTCAGGAGCTGAAAGAATATATCAAACCGGGCCTTTCTACGATGGACCTGGAAAATTTTGCCTGTGCGTTTGCTGATCGCTATCAGTTGATCCCTGCTTTTAAAACTGTCCCCGGCTATAAACACGCACTATGTGTTTCTATTAATGAAGAGGTAGTTCACGGCATTCCCTCAAAGAAAAAAATAATTAAAGACGGGGATATTGTTTCTGTTGATGTTGGCTTTATCAAAAATGGTTATATTAGTGATAGTGCTTATACTTACATGGTGGGAAATGTTTCTGCAAAGGCCCGGCAATTATGTGAAGTAACTAAAAAGTCATTGGACCTGGCTATAGCCGTAATTAAACCCGGCACAAAACTTGGCGATATTGGCCATGCTATTCAGTCTTATGTTGAGCCGCAGGGTTTTTCTGTGGTGCGCGAATATGTCGGTCACGGCGTCGGACTGCAGTTACACGAACCACCGGCGGTTTATCATTATGGCGAGGCTGGTACAGGTCTGGAGCTAAAAAAAGGGATGGTTTTAACGGTTGAGCCAATGATCAATGAAGGTGTCTGGCAGACGGCGGTGCTAGCTAACGGCTGGACCGTGGTAACTAAAGACAGAAAGCTTTCTGCTCAATATGAACATACTATTGCTGTTACAGAAGATGGCTACCGTGTTTTGACCGCGTAATCCGGGCTATTTATTAGTAGGCAAATATTGTTGTTGTCCCGTCGTAACTTGCTTCCACCCCTTCAATAGATGATGCTGTTTTAGCATGAATGGCATAAGGCAGAGAGATCATTTGAACGTCTGGCGAGAGCAGTGTGCCGCTGGAATTATTGCCGTCAATATAGACTCTCAAATAAACTTCTTCGTTCTTGGAAGGAAGGCTTTCTTGGTCAATTGGCAATTCTACATTGTAGATGCCATTATTGATACCCACAGAATAATTTGATAATAGCTCTGTTTCTGTGTTGTTAATATAAAGATAAAATGACATTGTTTTATTGCCGTTGACAACATTGCCATTCTCCATTAAACGCCCCTGATAATTGATTTTACCCGGTACAGCATAGACAACGGAGATCAAGATTAATAATAAAAACACCAACACTTTTTTAGCCATGATTTTCCCTCCCGTTAAAATTAAGTCATATCATATTTTATATATATATATGCCCTCTTTTTGCGATTTTATACATCGAAATTTTGTGGTGCTTTTTATAATTAAATTAATGGCGCTAAAGATGTAATTTTTTTTTTAACATGATAAAATTATTAAAATGTCAAAAACTAAATTGTCTGCAGAAAGCAAACCAGTCCTTCTCTTAGTTGATGATGAAGAAGATGTTCGCGCTACGCTGGCGCTGGTTTTCAAAAAAGATTTTTCTCTATTGGAAGCTGGGAGCGGCCAGCAGGCACTATCTTTAATATCAGCCAAAAAAATTGATGTTGTCTTGTGTGATATTCGGATGCCTGGTCTGGACGGTCTGGAAACGCTGACAAGAATAAAAAAAATAGCGCCGACTACCGAAGTTATCATGCATACGGCAATTGCCGATACTAGTTCGGCCGTTAAAGCGACTAAGCTGGGGGCTTATGAATATATTGTTAAGCCTGCCGACCATGAACAATTAAAACTTCTTTGTCTGCGGGCAGCGGAGAAAAAAGAGCTGGTCAATAAGACTCAGGTTTTATCTGCCAGGCTGGAACGGCTGGAAGATCATATGTTAGGTAAAATGATCGGCAAAAGCCCTGCCATGAAAGAGGTCTTTAAGAAAGTTACTAAACTGGCAAATTCCGATGTCTCTGTTTTAATTACCGGCGAGACCGGCACCGGGAAAGAGTTGGTAGCGCAGGCAATTCACTCTGAGGGCAGCCGCAGAGAAAAACCTTTTATTGCCATCAATTGTGGTGGTATTCCGGCAGAACTCTTAGAATCGGAATTATTTGGCCATGAAAAAGGTTCTTTTACTTCAGCGGAGGCAACCAGGATCGGTAAGTTTGAGCTGGCTGACGGCGGCACTATTTTTCTTGATGAAATAGGCAATATGCCGAAAATTATGCAGGCGAAGATCTTGAGGGTTTTACAGGAGAGAGAGATCGAAAGGGTTGGCAGCGCGGCAGGGCCAATTAAAGTTAATGTCCGGGTAATTGCCGCTACAAATGAGAATTTACCGCAAATGATCGAAAAAGGTGTGTTTAGAGAAGATCTCTTTCATCGTTTAAATGTTGTAAACATTCAACTGCCGCCTTTGCGTGAGCGTTCTACCGATATAGATCTGCTGGCCGACTATTTTTTTGATAAGTATAACAAGTTATACAATGGACCTTTTCTCGGAATTGCTAAAGAGACCAAGGCACTGCTGCGCAGTTACCGCTGGCCTGGGAATATTCGGGAGATGCAGCATTTGTTTCAGCGGATAATCACCCTGGAGGATGGCGATGAAATTTTACCGGTCCATTTGCCGCTGGAAATTTTTGCCAGCCCTAAAAAGAATTTTTTAAGTGATGGCAAGTCGCTCAATGAGATGGTTGGCGAATACGAAAAAGATCTAATAATTCAGGCAATGGAGCGGTTTAATAATAATATTCAAAAAGTTGCCGATTATTTTAATGTTCACCGCTCAACACTTTCTACTAAAATAAAAATATACAATATTAAATAATTAACATTTATTTGTTGCCAGAATAGTTTTGATCCTTGTCCTTAGTTCGTCGGGCGGATAATAGCCGTTAATTCTGCCAATTTCTTTATTGTTTTTTATAAAGATAATTACTGGCAATGAGTTTGTGGAAAATTTTTCTGCGGCCTCAGCGTTAGTGGCTAGATCTATTTTGGTCAATTGAAAAATTTTTTCTAATTCGGGTTCTTTTAAAAGCAATTCCAGCTCTTGTGCTGCATAGACAGAAGAGAGATTGGTTGTTTCATATAAGAAGATAATGTCCATTTTTTAAAGCTGCTCCTTTGCCGTTTAATTTAATACGGGAAAATAATATAACAATAAATAATTAAAATAAAGAAATTAATCAATAGTTACAGTATATTTAACAGTAACCGTGGCATTGGGTGAAATATAAACATTTTCCCAGCCTACCTCTGTTCCTTCAGCAGCCAGCGAGCCGACAGAAGAGTCCCAGCTGCCACTGATGATGTTTTGGATTTCATGTGAATCTGGAAAAAGATGGCAGTTATTAGGGATAATATCTTTTATATTAACACCATGGGCAACCGAAGTATTGTGGTTAACTATTTGCGTGGTATAGGTTATTTTAGAACCAGGAACAGGGTCAGTGAGGTTAGCGCCTGGATAAGCGGCATATTCTGCCGGGGCGGCAATTTCTTTTTGTCTAAGTAAATATTTTAAATTATAGCCTTCTGCCTGTAGATTGTATTGGTAAGAAAAATTACCGGTGCCGCCGTAAGCGCCGCCGTATTCGGCATATTCTGGCGCGCCGGCAAAATAGACGTAGGCGCTATCAAAGGCATTGTAACTGACAACGTTTGTAGGGTCACTTAATCCGACATTAATAGACAGTGTTGTTTCATCTAAAGCATAGGGGGCGGTAACGTTTAAAGAGACTCTAAAGGTGTGGACCTGGTCTTCCGCTAAATTTAAAGTAGTGTTTTGCGGAAAAACGTTCCAGCGGTCAACAGGTTCAGCGCCGCTGATATTGGCGGTCAGGCCGATTTCTTCACTGGTATTGCCGCGGTTCATGTAAGTGTAGGTTAAAAGATATTCTCCGGCGGGAATGTCTGTGTAGCTGTTCTCCGCTGCCTGGTTAATAGATGGGTTGCTCTCTGCAATATTGTACATATCGTATTTTTCTATTTCTATTAAACCGTTTATCTCTAAGATACTAATAGAATGGTCGTCAATGGCGTGGGCGGTGCCGTTTTCTGAAACAGTACTGCTGTCTGCAGCTGTGTACATAATACTGATATTGGCAGAAGAAAAAAGAATAGTGCTTCCAGCCTCGCTGCCTGCTGCCCTGAGCTCGTTGCAGTAAAAGAGACAGATAGCTACTAACAATAAAAATATTTTTTTCTTAAACATTTATGCTCCTCCTAATCAAGTGTTACCGTGTAGCTGGCGGTAACAGTTGTGTTGCCTGGCATGTTTTTAATTTCAAAATAGACCGCTTCGCCTGTGGCGCTGTTTGCGGTTGCCCCCTTCCATTCCCAATTAGAGGATGGAATTCCGGCAATTGTCGGCAGGTCTGTATAGTAAAGATGGCAGTGCTGCGGAATAATATCTTTTAAATTAACTGTTGGTATCATCGCTGCACTGTCATTGCGAATGACAACAGCATAACGTATCTTGGTTCCTGGCACGTAGTTCTTTTCATCAATTTCAATGCCGCCTACCAGCGAATCGGGCTTTTCGGCATAGGCAATTCTGTCAACAAAAACCAGGTCGACACTTTCTGCCTGCAGGTAGAATTCATAGTTAAAATAATCATCGCCGCCGTAAATTCCTTCATCGCCTAATGTGCCGCCGCCGTAAGCTTCGGTGAATTTAGAGTATTCTACCGCATTGCCATTTAAGAGCGAAAGAGTTACCTTTAGTGTAGTTCTTTCGTAAGCCAGTGCATTGGCCGGCAGAACTTTTACCTCATAATCTATTTTTTGCCATTTACTAATGTTATTTAATAGGCCATTGCTGAGCGTGGTCCAGCGGCTGCTTTCTTGATCGAGTGTTATATTGGCAGTTAAAGAATCGGAGTCATTGCCGCGGTTAATATAAGAAAATAGCACTGAATATTCTTTGCCGGGCATTAATCCCTGATAAAGGTTGTTTTCAAATGTTTCGCCGAGATTACCATCATAAACTCTTTCTTTGGCAAAACCGCTGATCTTTAAGACGGTTGTAGTGTCGTTGGCAATGCCGTCTTCACTGGCGTAGCGTGTTTCTGTATTGTAATTTAATTTCATGCCGCCGGCTTGCGCTACAATATTTGTATTGGCCGCTGTGCCGCTGAAGAGTTCGCCTGCTGTTGTTTTTGGCGTAGCGGCAAAAGAGTTGTTGAAAACATAGCTGCTGTTGTCCGTTGGTGCGGCGTCAAATTTATCGTTAATGCCGTCGCTGTCGGTATCGACCATTGTTGGGTCAGATATAGGTGCTTTGCCATAGTTCCATTCATAGAGATTGATCAGACCTTCGCCGTCGTAGTCGCTGCTTGGTCCGCCAATGTTTATTGGTGCAAAAGAGGCGGCCCATTCATTGTAAGCGGCTTGCTGTGCCGGTGTTAACCCGCCGGTAATTACCATATAGGTTGTGCCAGAAATGTTGCCGGTAGTAGCTGCTTTAATTGTGGTAGTGCCAAAATCGGCCGGATAATTAAATGTGACAACCGCCCAGCCTTCGCCGTTAGTTGTGACCGCGGTGCTGCCGGTAAAAGTACCGTCACCGTTTTCAATAGAGAAAGTTACCGGAGCGTTTTCTACGCCGTCATTGTTATAATCAATTACGCGTGCCCGGACAAGAATGCTCTCATTCTCTTCGCCGTAATAAAAGTTATTTTCAAATACCACGTTGTTAATAAATGTTGTGCCGTAAGTAGAGAATTCATTGACCTCAAAAGAGACATAGGTACCATCAAAAATGTAGTTGCGGATACGGTCGCTCTCAGTTCTGGAAGATGAGCTTCCCTCATAGCCAGTAATTTCTACATAGCCGTTGCCGGTAGAAACGGTTATGATCGGACTGCTGTTAAAGGGTCCTAACTTGATCGGCACCCAGATAGGTGTGCTGGCTGCTTTAGCGGCGTTAACGACAGAGGCAAATTCTCCTTCAGAGGGGACCATAATATATGGCAGGTTATTACTGTCTTTATCAATTACTATTTTTGGTGTCTCGGTCTTAATATTAATGCTTAGTTCTCTGGCGTTTATAGTGATTGTTCCGATGATCAGATTACTTTCTTTTCTGACCAGAGCGATGTTTTCGGTTGACTCAAAAACATCCAGAGTGTTTGCCGAAACACCGCTTTCACCGCTGACAGCGTAATAGGGCGATTCATCAAGAAAATAGTTGTAAACGGCTACTGTTTTCCAGGGGCCAAAATTGCCAGCAGTGTCTTTAGTGCGGACTCTTAAGTAGTAGGTTCCTGCTCCGCTGGTAATAATTGACGGATCATAAGAATTAGACATATTGGAGCCGGCATTGGCAATAGCACCGCTATAGTCTTTGCCCCAGTAGACATCATAACTGTCGGCAGCTGCGCCGGCCGGATCTTGCCAGGTAATAATGCCGGGGTTAGGGTCGCTCGACCAGGGGAAAGAAGTGTTGCCAATGGCTGTTCCGTTGAAAATTCGGTCTACAGATAACTGGCTGGCAGTTATAGTTCCTGCCGATTGGTTCCCTGCCGAGTCCACAACTTTTAATTCTACTTCATAGAGAATAATGCCGTCTGCTAAGTAGCCCGTTATAGATGGCAACTGTCCCCATTCGCTCCAGGTGCTGCTGCCATAATTTTTATAACGCCAAAAGAGTGAGGTTCCTGCTTCATAAGAAACGCCGGAAGTATCTATTGTTAAAGTGTTCTCGCCGCTGCTGTAAGCCCCGCCGGAAACATTTAATACTAATGTGCCGGTTGGGTCAGCCGGGATACCATTGTCAAATATAATAGAAGCCTGGCTGACATTACTCCAGTTATAAGAGGGGTCAGCTACTTTTATATAAACGGTTTTATTTCCTTCGCCGGCGGTTAATTGCCAGGTGTAAGTTGAATTAAAGGCTAGGGTCTGGCTCCAATTAATTCCGTCATTGCTTATCTTCATGTAACTTACCCCTTTTAGATCGCTGGCTGATGTAAGTAAAGTTACGGTCAGGTTATCGGTGTATTCATTATTATTGTTAATGGAAAAAGAGCCAATTACTGGCGGAATAATATCTACAGAAGAGATAAAGAACATAGAATAGAAATTATTGGCGTTTAAATAGACAGTTGTGCCGTAGTTTTGATTAATTGTTTCGGTGTTTTTCCCTAAAACGTTCTGCATAGAATAATTGCCGGCAGATATGCTAGAGCTGCCGCCGAGAGTATCGCGGAGAACGGTATTTTGATAGGCGGCAAAAACGCAGCTGCAAAGCAATAAAATAACCGATATTTTCTTTAAGAAATTTACCATCCCTCTTCCCTCTTGATTAAAAGTAATACCCTATATATGCCCAGTTTTTATGATTTTATACATCGAAATATTGTGTTGCTTTTTTAGCTTGAGGACAGAACCGGACAAAAATATTATAATCAAAAAAACACTGGAGGTATTTAAAGATGAGAGCACTGATATCTGTTTCAGACAAAACCGGCCTGGTTGATTTTTGCCGTGGACTTCTTGAGCTTGGATTTGAAATTATTTCAACCGGCGGAACAGCCAAGGTTTTAAAAGAACAAAAAATAAAGACTGTAGATATTTCTGAAGTTACCGGTTTTCCGGAAATGCTTGATGGTCGGGTTAAAACACTTCATCCTAAAATACACGGCGGGTTACTGGCGTTGCGCGATAATGAAGAACATGTTGCTACCTGTCAAAAACACAGTATTGAATTTATTGACCTGGTGGTTGTTAATTTGTATCCATTTGCTCAGACTATTGCCAAGCCTGGTGTTGAGCTGACAGAAGCGATAGAAAATATTGATATTGGTGGTCCGTCAATGTTGCGTTCTGCTGCCAAAAATTACCGCTCAGTAGGGGTCGTTACCGAGCCGGCAGATTATCCAAAAATTTTAGCGGAGCTTAAAGAAAATCAAGGTAATTTAAGTGCGGAAACCAAAGCGCAATTGGCGGCCAAAGTTTTTGAAAAAACTGCGCAATACGACCAGACAATTTTTAATTACTTAAATAAAGTTTTCAATAATATCGAAGTACCCAATGTTGCCAATATTACAGAGGCTAATGTTCAGAAATTGCGTTATGGGGAAAACCCCCATCAGGATGCTGTTTACTATGGAAAACCCTATGACCAACTGCATGGCAAAGAACTCTCCTTCAATAATATTATTGACATTGATGCGGCCCAGAATATTGTGGCCGATTTTGAGACGCCGGCAATTTCTATTATTAAACACACTAATCCCTGTGGTGCGGCTATAGGCAAGACACTAGCCGAGGCTTATAAAAAAGCTCTGGCCTGTGATCCTGTTTCCGCTTACGGCTCAATTATTGGCGCTAATAAAATTGTAGATCTGGAGCTAGCAGAGCTGGTGGCTGCCCTTTTTGTGGAGGCCATAGTTGCGCCAGACTATACTCCTGAGGCGTTATTAAAATTAAAAGAGAAGAAAAATATCCGGGTAATTAAAACAGACTTTAAAGTTGACGCCAATGATATGAAGCGTACTAATAACGGCTATTTAATTCAGGCCAGAGATGAAATGACTACGACGGAAAAAGATCTGGAGTATAAGACCAAAAAAAGCTCTGAAAATACGGAGGCGTTATTATTTGCCTGGAAAATTTGCCGGCATGTTAAATCTAATGCCATTGTTCTGGCCAAAGACGGTGCTACTATTGGGGTTGGTGCCGGGCAGATGTCGAGAGTAGATGCCCTGGACTGCGCCATAAAAAAAGCACAAGAACACAGTGTCGATAAACTTAAAGGTTGTGTTTTGGCTTCAGACGCCTTTTTCCCTTTTAGAGATGTTGTAGATAAGGCCTCTGCCGTTGGTGTTAAAGAGATAATCCAGCCGGGCGGCTCGATCCGTGACGAAGAGTCTATTGTTGCTTGTGACGAACATGGTATAGCAATGGCTTTTACCGGCAGAAGACACTTTAAACATTAAACTCACCATTGGGTCTTCTCTTGAAAAGAGAGAGAAATATGGAGTTTTCTAAAATGACAGATAATTTGTTAGTAGAAAAAATAGATCAATTACGCAGAGATAAAAAGGCAATTATTTTGGCGCATATTTATACGGCACCGGAAGTTCAGGATATTGCCGACTATGTTGGTGATTCACTTGGGCTCTCTCAAAAAGCTGCCGCGCTCGGTGATGATGTGGGGATAATAGTTTTTGCCGGTGTTTATTTTATGGCAGAAACGGCCGCGCTGCTCTCGCCCAATAAAAAAGTTCTTTTGCCCGACCTCAATGCCGGTTGTCCAATGGCGGCCATGGCCTCTGCTAATAAAGTCAAAGCTTTAAAATTAAAGTATCCAGCGGCGAAGGTGGTTTGTTATGTCAATACAACAGCCGATGTTAAAGCGCTGGCAGATGTTTGCGTGACATCATCTAACGCGGTAAAAATAGTTAATAGTTTGCCGGATAAACAAATTTTATTTATTCCGGATAAATCTTTAGGTGCCTATGTGCAAACGCAAGTTTCCGAGAAAGAGATAATTTTATTTCCCGGTTTTTGCCCAACACATCATAAAATCTTAAAACAGTTTGTTTTGAGAGCCAAAGACGAACATCCTGCGGCTCTCTTGCTGGCGCATCCGGAAAACAATATGGAAATATTGGAATTGGCGGACTATATTGGCTCTACAGGACAGATCCAGAGTTATGTAGCTAAATCTGATAAAAAAGAATTTATCATTGCTACAGAGAACGGCATTATTTATCGTTTGGAGCAGGATAATCCCGGTAAAAAATTTTATAAAGTCACTAATTTAGCGACTTGTAATAATATGAAGAGAACAACGCTGGTGAAGATAGCAGAGGTTTTAGAAAATGAGAGTAATATTATTACTGTAAAAAAAGAGTATCAGGAGCCGGCGTTAAAAGCCATTAATGAAATGTTAAAGCTTAGTTAGCGGTGCCGATCTTTTTGCGGTTGTCGTAAGCCCAGAGATGAGAGATCTCAGTGTCCATTAAAGCTTCCATAAAAGAATCGCAGTCCAGAATGCCGCAGACATCATTACCTTGAGTATCTTTTAAAAGATAAAGACCTTCTTCTAATTTAAGGATGCTGCCTGGGTAATTGGTTGTCCCTTTGTTTTGTAACTGCTCAACAATGTTTAATTCTTCCAGTTGATTTTGAAATTTATCACTTATAATTATTTCTTTTTTCATAGGTATCAGCTCCTTATTAAGCATCTGTATTCTACACTACGATATCGAAATAATTAAATAATTGTTTCATCTATTTTTTCTGTTGTTTTTTGCGCTGCTAGTTTTTTGGTAGATATAGCGTAAAATCGTGCGGCAGATAGTCTTTTTCTATGGTCGCCGCTGGGCAAAAACTCCGGCAAAAGGCCAGGATTTCGCCAGGCTCGGCGTAATAAAAGAGAGGATCTTCTTCAAAAAGATGCTTGCCTTTAATAGAGAGTAAATTGAGGGCGGCTCCTTTATTTGCCAGACCAAACATTTTTTTTATGAATTTTTTTATGTATTCCAGATGTTCTGCTGCGGAGTCGCCGTTCAATAAATTTAAAACGCCGCAGGCTACTAGGTAATCAAAGTTCTCTTGAAAAGCTGAGCTGGAAAAATCGGCTGTTTTAAAATTTTCATGCGGATATTTTTTTTGCGCCAGGTCTATCATCTCCGGCAGAGCGTCTATGCCGGAATAGACCAGGTTGCTGAATTTATGCTCGTTTAAATAAGCAGCCAGATCGCCGACGCCGCAGCCGATATCTAAAAGTGTTGCTGGTCCGGTTTCGTAGAGAAATATTTTTGATAAAAGTGCGAACCTGATCTGTTGTGATTTAGCATTGTTCCAGGAGACAATTTGGGCCGAGCCGAGCGGAAAACTTCTTATTTTGTTAAGATAGTAATTCCGCTGACGGTCGTAAATTTTAAGCCACCTCTTTTTTGAGACTAGAGTGTTTTAATTACTTCTTCGGCAATTTGTACGGCGTTAAAGGCCGCACCTTTGCGCAGGTTATCGGCAACAACAAACATCTCTAAACCGTTTTCCTGGCTGATATCTTCTCTAATTCTGCCGACAAAAGTTTCATTTTTCCCAACGGCGTTAATTGGCATTGGGTAAACGTTGTTTGACGGGTCGTCGGCAACAATTACATTTTCAGTTTTTTTCAAGAGCTCGCGCACTTCGTTGGCAGTTATTTTCTTTTTGGTTTTAATATTAACGCTTTCTGAATGGCAGTAGAAAACCGGCACGCGGACAGTGGTTGCAGTTACTTTAATAGCATTGTCGCCAAAGATCTTTTTGGTTTCGTTGACCATTTTCATCTCTTCTTTGGTATAGCCATTCTCTGTAAAAGAGTCGATATGTGGCAATAAATTAAACGCTATTTGGTGCGGGTAAACTTTTTTTTCTACCGGCTTCATCTGTAAAATTTCTACGACCTGATCCTGTAGTTCGTCTATGGCTTCTTTGCCGGAACCAGAAACAGCCTGATAAGTAGAAACTACTATTCTTTCAATGCCGGCTTTTTCATAAATTGGCTTAAGCGCTAAGACCATTTGAGCGGTAGAGCAGTTGGGGTTGGCAATTATCCCTTTAGGGCGGTTGTTCACTTCCTGGCCGTTTATTTCTGGAACTACCAGCGGTACAGCGGGATCCATTCTGAAAAAAGAGGTGTTATCTACTACTACGGCTCCGGCAGCAGCGGCAATTGGTGCAAATTTTTCAGAAATAGAGGCGCCGGCAGAAAATAAAGCTATTTGAATGTCTTTAAAAGAGTTGGCGGTCAGTTCTTCTACAACAATGTTTTTTCCTTTGAATTCTATCTCTGTGCCGGCGGTTCTGCTGGAAGCCAGCGGCAATAATTTTTTTACTGGAAAATTTCTTTCTTCTAGAACTTTGATCATTTCCTGACCAACTACACCGGTAGCGCCGACAACGGCAACATTATATTCCATTTTAATTCTCCTTAACTTGTTATTTAGGGGGCAAATTATAACACAAACTATTTAATTTGTTATATAATAAAGGACTATGCTAAAAATCCTTAAACAGACATTTATATTGCTGTTTTTTTTGGTTGCAGTTATCTACTCGGCCGAAAATAAAAATTCTGCAGAAGAATACCGGGCCTTGTGGGTTACACGGTTTGAAATGAATTCAACGGAAAATATTGCCGCGCTTGTCCGTTCGGCAGCGGCAAATAATTTTAATACATTATTTGTACAAGTTTGCGGTCGCGGTACCGCTTTTTATGAATCTGATATTTTACCTAAAGATGATCGCGTGAGCGGTTTTGACCCGTTAGCATTTTTACTGGCTGAGGCTAAAAAAAATAATTTAGAGATACATGCCTGGGTCAATGCCCTTTATGTCTGGTCTGATAAAGATTTTCCTAGATCAAAAAAACACATTGTTAACAGCCATCCGGAGTGGCTGCTTAGTTATAAAGTAGAAAATAAAAAGTCCAATAATCTCTATTTGAATCCCGCCATTCCAGCAGTAAGAGAGCATGTTATTTCTGTCTATTTAGAGATCATAAAGAAATATGATGTTGCAGGTGTCCATTTAGATTATATCCGGCTACCGGGCAGGGAAGAGGCTTTTACCGCGCAATATACCTGTAGGGATTTTGAAAAAAAGAACGGTGTTGATCCTCGGGCGCTCTTAATGAATAAAAAACTGGCTGTCAAATTGTATGGCGAAGAAGAATATAACCAGTATTTAAATAAATTTAATACTTATTATATGGATAGTGTTTCGTTGTTAGTAGAAAAATTAAATGACGAAATATTAAAAATAGATCCCGGTGTAATTCTTTCGGCGGCGGTCATCTCCGACTATGAACAGGCGGTTTCTCAGTACTTTCAGGATTGGGTGTCCTGGCTGGAAAAAGGTCATTTAGATTTAGTGGTGCCAATGGTTTATGATGTTGCTGAAAAAGCGGTCCAGAAAAAAATAGTTTTTGCTGTGGAAAAAGCGGAAAAATACGAAGTTCCTCTCCTGGTTGGATTGGGGGCCTGGCGCCTTGATGCAGAAACCACTAATGCGTATATTAAATTTACCAGAGAGATCCGCCAGAAATATTCGGCACCACAATTAGCCGGCGTGGTCCTTTTTTCTTATGATGGCATTTCTAAAAAAGAAGGATATATAAAAAAAATAAAAGATGGTGTTTTTGCCGAGCAGGTCAAACAGCCAGATCTGACACTCAAAGAGAAGAGTTTTGCCGAACAGCAGAAACAAACAGAAAATACTGAAAAACTGCAGGAACTTAAAAAAGAACAAAAGTTCAGTATTATTGGTTAATTAAAAGCTATTATAAAATTTACCAGGTCTTTCTGACCGGCAACCCTTTACTGATTAGATATTCTTTGGTTTCTTTTACAGTGATCTCTCTATAATGTAGCAGGGAAGCCAAGAGCGCCGCACTGCAAATTTCTAAGGCTTCTTCAATGTGTTTAATTTTTCCAGCACCGCCAGAGGCTATTACCGGAATATTGACCAGGCGGCAGACTTCTGTCAATAGGTCAGTATCGTAACCTGCCTTTGTGCCGTCGCGGTCCATAGAAGTTAATAATATTTCGCCGGCACCTAGACTGGCCGCTTTTTTGATCCAGTCCAGTGCATCAAGACCGGTCGGTGTTCTGCCGCCATGTGTAAAGACTTCCCAGTGGTTGCCAACTTTTTTTGCATCGACAGCAACAACAATGCACTGACTGCCAAACATTTTGGCGCCGGCGGTAATTAGTTCCGGAGTTCTAATGGCAGAAGTGTTTAACGAAACCTTATCGGCCCCCGCTTTGAGAATATTGCGGATAGCGTCAAGATCATTAATGCCGCCGCCGACAGTAAAAGGGATAAAGACCTCTTCGGCTGTGCGGGTAACTATATCGAGCATAGTTTTACGGGCATCACTGGAGGCAGTAATGTCTAAGAAGACTAGTTCATCTGCCCCTTCCTGGTCATAAAATCTGGCCAGCTCAACGGGGTCGCCGGCATCGCGTAAATTAATGAAATTAGTCCCTTTAACTACTCGGCCATTGGTGACATCTAAGCAGGGTATAATTCGTTTAGTTAGGGTATTTTCCATATTCTTTAACTGCCTTTTCTTTTAGTTGTCTTGACTGAGGTTTATTTTAGCATGCCCTTTTAAATATTCGCTGTAGGGCATTGGCGGTTTGCCTTCTGGCTGGACCGTAATTATTTCAAGTTCATATTTATGAGCTTTTCCTGGTATCAAATTGGTTTTTAAAATTTTTACTCTTTTGCCATTGGCCAGTTCAATAAACCCGGTAATGGCGCGCACTTTATTATGGATCGTCAACGGATCTTCGCCGGGAAATATTTGTCTATCATCTTTTTCTATTTTTTTGCAAAAAGTAGCCTGGTTTTCTTCTTGTTTTTTTCTGATTTTTTCCAGATCACTGAGCAGGGTTTTTTTTACCAATTCTGCCCCTTTTTCAGCGCAGAGATCATGAAAGTTCTGGATATCCAGATCCAGAGGAATTTCTATCTCCTGTTGCAGTAAAATATCTCCGGCATCCATTTTTTCGGCAACGAACATTGTCGAAATACCACTTTTGGTTTCGCCATTTAATAGGGCTGACTGTAGAGGTGAAGCGCCCCGATATTTTGGTAAAAGCGAAGGGTGTAGGTTGATACAGGGCCAGTTGTTAAAGATCTCTGCCGGGATAAATAGACCGTAAGCTACGACCACTATTTTTTCTATGGCAAGTTCTTTAAGTTTTGCGGCCTCGGGTATTTTATCTAAAACTGTCAGTCCCTGTTCTAAGGCAAATTTTTTAACTGGCGTAGGAGTTAATTTTAAACCGCGTCCGGCCGGCTGGTCTGGCTTGGTTATTACCAGACAAACTTCAAATTCCGTTGAAGCACAGAGGAGTTTTAATGTGGGAAGAGAGAATTCCGCCGAGCCGAAAAATGCTAATTTCATTTAAAAATTTCCTTAAGTAAGTGGCGGAGATTCTTCGGTAAATTCATCCGGACCTAAAATTCTACCAACTTTAGTTATAGTAATGCCGTTAAGATGATCTATTTCATGCTGGAGAATTCGAGCTAAAAAGCCGCTCGCTTTGATTGTTCTGGTTTTCCAGTCGAGATCTTTTCCTTTAACCGTGACTGCCTGCCAGCGGTCTACCTCTGCCTCAATCCCTCTACAGGAGAGGCAGCCTTCTATAGCCGTTTCTTGCTGCTGAGAATGCGAGAGGATTTCCGGGTTAATTAAAACCCGCGGATCGTTGCGTTCCGGAGAATCATCAAAGACAATTATTTGCAATAAGCTGGCAACCTGCGGCGCGGCCAGGCCAACGCCTTTGTTTTTATACATGGTTTCGGCCATGTTATGCGCCAGTTCAATAATGGCCGGGGTTATTTTAGTAACTTTGGCGGCGGGTTCTTTTAAAATGGGGTTTGGTTCATTAATAACTTCTAATAACATAAATTAATTTTAATATGTAATCTTTTTAAAAGCAAAAGCAGAAAAAATACAATGAAAAAAATATTGTTGAGCGGTGCAAGCCAGAAGAATTAAACCGGAGTGTTTTTAGTTGGCGAATAGTAATTTTCAATTTGTCAAAAACAGCTGTTTTTGTATAGAATATCTTCTGAGCAGTGGGAAGAAGTTAGTTTTGTTGTCTAAAATAGGTTTTTCTTTTTTTCTGGATATTAATAATTTCAGGTTGAATTTTATTAGTAAAAAATATCAGGGCGATCTTGAACGGGCCTGGCAGCTTTTGAGCCGGGAAGATCTCATTGCTGCCGGCCTTAACTATAAACGCGCCGAAGAGATCATTTTAAAAAAACAAACACTCTCTTTGTCAAAATTTTCGGACAAACTAAAAAAAATGAACGCAACGGTAATTTCAACTTTTGATCAGGAGTATCCTCAGCTCTTAAAAGAAATTTATGATCCGCCCGCTTTTTTATATCTTTATGGCGATAAAAATATTTTTAAAAATAATGCACTGGCAATTGTTGGTACCCGCAAACCGACTGCTTATGGGCGCAATGTTGTAAAAGGTTTTGTTAAAGATCTTAAAAATTTCTCACCGCTAATTGTCAGTGGGCTGGCGATGGGGATCGATGCTGAGGCGCATCGGGCGGCCTTAGATAACAATTTAAAAACTGTTGCGGTTCTGGGTACCGGGATAGATGTTCCTTATCCGGCTTGTAATAAAGAGCTTTATCAACAAATTACTTTAAATGGCGTGGTTATTTCTGAGTATCCGCTCGGCACACCGCCTTTGCCCTGGGGTTTCCCGCGCCGCAACAGGATCATTACCGGGCTGGTTAAAAGTGTTTTAGTTGTTGAAGGTGGCGTGCAAAGCGGTGCTTTAATTTCCGGCCGTTTAGCGGTGGCGCAGAACAGAGATGTTTATGCTCTTCCAGGCAATATCACCTCCACTATGTCGGCCGGCCCAAATTGGCTGATCGATCAAGGCGCTAAACCTTTTTTGTCGGCAGAACAATTTATTAAGGAGCAATATTGCGCTACTGCTCATTTATTTAAAAAAAATACCGACCAAAAAAATATTGAGCTGACGGCAGACGAAAATAAAATTTACGAACTGTTAGTTAAAGAGGGCGGTCTTTGTTTTGATGAACTCTTAGAGGCCACGGCATTTGCTTATCAGGAAATCTCTTCTCTGGTTTTGGCGCTAGAGCTTAAAGGTTTGGTCTTGCAGCTGCCGGGTAAAAAATTTATGGCGGCATAAAAAAAGCCCCGTATTTTATTACGGGGCTTTTCATAACAAACCAATAAATAAATATTAGTTAAGAATATCTTTGAAAGCTTTACCAGCAGAGAAACGAACCGTGTTGCTGGCTTTAATTTTAATTGTTTCACCAGTTTGCGGATTTCTGCCTGTTCTTGCTTTTCTCTTAGATTTTTTCCATGTGCCAAAACCAACAAGCTGTACAGAGCTGCCTTTTTTAACAGACTTTTTAATATTGTCTATTAACAGGTTCAGTACTTCGTTAACTTTAGTTTTTGGAAGATCAGCTTTTTCAGAGATAGCGTCAATAAGTTCTTGTTTATTCACTCAAATCACCTCCCTTGTAATGCGAAAGCATGCTTGAATTATAGAGCATTCATTTGCTGAAAGTCAAGCCAGATAAGGGCTTGCACAAAGTGATTCTTTGTGCTAGGCGCGCAGTCTTTTTAGCCGGCCGGTGCGTTTGAATCTCTGCAGGTCTTGCAGGCTGGGTAGGTCGTTGGCCTGTGTTTCAAATTTAGTGTCATCAGAAATTTTATTAAAACCGGAAAAAAGCTTTTCTGTTAATTTACTTTGGCAATATGGACAATTTATTTCTTCTGAGCCCTTGACCAGTTCAGAAAAGCGCTGTTGGCAATCTTGACAAAGAAAATCAAAAACCGGCATTAATTAATTTCTCTAATAAATTTTTTCCTTCAGGAACTACTAAGCCGCTGGCCAAGCCGTTTTTCTCTGAGTATTTGTCAGCGCTGCCGACAACTGGTTTTTCTGAATTGTAAAAAACAAAAGGGACCGGATCGGCGCTGTGTGTTTTTAATTCTATTGGCGTAGGGTGATCAGGAAGAACAAGTAAATTAAAAGGATAGTTTTTTTCCTGCAATTTTTTTACAAGCGGGCCCACAACCTTACTGTCAAAATCCTCAATGGCTTTAATTTTTAATTTAATATCACCCATGTGGCCACATTCATCTGGTGCTTCAATGTGCAGTATTAAGAGATCTTCTTTTTCTAGGGCACTAATACCTGCCGCTACTTTGGCCGAATAATTTGTATCAATAAAACCAGTCGCTCCTTTAACGTTGGGTGCATTGAGACCGGCGCAAAGGCCTAGCCCTTTTAAGAGGTCAACAGCGGTAATGACAGTTCCTTTGATCTTATATTTTTCCGTAATAGTTTGCAGCTGCGGCTTTTGGCCTTGTCCCCAGATCCAAATCTGGGTGGCGGCTGTTCGCTCTTTGGCGAGTATTTTCCGGGAGTCAAACATCAGCTGGTTAATGATCTGCGCTGATTCTTCCTCCGGCAGATAGTTGTAAATTTTTTTTCCTGTAATATCGTGCGGCGGTACCAGATTTATTTTTAACGGACCGCTGCGGATGACCATTAAGTTGCGGTAGCTGACGCCGCTATAGAACTGAATATATTTCTTGCCTAGTTTTTCGTTAAGTTTTTTTATTAAGTTACGCGCTTGATATTTATCAATATGTCCCGCGGTAAAATCGACCATTGTCTCATTTTCAATAGTGACAAAATTACAACGATACGCAACATCGGAAGTTTTTAGCTGAATGCCCATGGCGGCCGCTTCTAAGGGGGCCCGGCCGGTAAATTGCTGGCGTGGGTCGTAGCCAAAAATAGACATGCTGGCAATATCGGAGCCGGGGTGCATTCCGGCAGGGACGTTCTGTGTCATGCCGATAATCCCTTTTTTTACCAGTATATCGAGATTAGGCGTATTGGCGGCTTCTAATGTTGTTTTGCCGTTGAGTTCTTTTAGTGGCCGGCCGGCCATGCCGTCGCCGATTAAAATAATATATTTCTTTTGGGAAGCGTTCATAATTTTAAAATCCTATAATCTTTGCCAGTTCGTTAATCTCCGGCTTGGCTTTAATTACTTCAGGTGCAATGGCAATTGCTCTGTCTGGATCTTTTAACCCATGGCCGGTGAGAATACAAACAACAGTTTCGCCACCTTTAAAGTAACCTTCATTAGCTTTTTTAATTACGCCGGCAACAGAAGCTGCTGAGGCCGGTTCGCAAAAAATCCCTTCTGTTTTTGCCAACAGCTTTTGAGCGTCGGTGATCTCTTCGTCTGTCACCTTTTCTATTAAGCCGCCAGATTCATCGCGTGCCGCTTCAGCTTGTTTCCAACTGGCCGGGTTGCCGATCTTAATGGCGGTAGCGATAGTTTTTGGGTCTTTAATAGGATGTCCTTCTACAATTGGTGCGGAACCGGCTGCCTGAAAGCCGATCATTACTGGCAGTTTTTTTATTTTGTCCGCTGCCCGCCACTCTTTATAGCCTTTCCAGTAGGCTGTTATGTTGCCGGCATTGCCGACAGGTATGGCGTGATAATCTGGCGCCTGACCTAATTGTTCACATATTTCAAATGCGCCGGTCTTTTGACCCTCAATGCGGTAGGGGTTAATGGAGTTGACCATCTTAATAGGATATTTTTCAGATAGAACTTTAACGCATTCCAGTGCTTCGTCAAAATTGCCGTCAATGGCAATTACTGTAGCGCCTTCTATCATGGCTTGAGCGAGTTTACCCAAGGCAATATTGCCGTCGGGAATTAGCACAACGCTTTTGATCCCGGCGCGAGCTGCGTAGGCGCTGGCAGAGGCAGAGGTGTTGCCGGTCGAGGCGCAAATTACAGCCTTGGCGCCTTCTTCAACGGCTTTGCTGATGGCCATGAACATGCCACGGTCTTTAAACGAGCCTGTGGGGTTGAGTCCCTCGAATTTAACATAAATATTTAGATCAACAGGGAGTTCTTTATTGAAGTTATTTAACTTAATAAGAGGTGTATTTCCTTCGTGTAAAGTAATATTGGGTGTTTTATCTGTAACGGGCAGATATGCTTTGTATTTTTCCATTAATCCTTGCCAGGCCATTAAAGTACTCCTCTTAGTTTATTATTGGCCGATTATAGCAGAGTGATTATTAATATTTAAGTTTAATATTTTAATTGACAGCAAGTTAGCTTATAGCTTATAAAATGGACCGCTTTAATATTTGTGCTAGAATTTAATAGCGAGAACTAATTCAATTGACAGTGTCTTTGATTTATTAAAGTTTGTTAGACAGAGCTACAGGAATATGGTTATTCTTTCGTGGCATGTCTATTGCGCCTGTAACTGCGCTGCGCACTTCGACAGGCTCAGTGCGAGCTTGATACCGCCTTTGGCGGTATGCTCAGTCGGTTAACATGGTCTTTGATTTGTTAAAGTTTTTTAGATAGAGCTACAGGAATATGGTTATTTTCTTGTAGCATGTTTATTGCGCCTGTAGCTCAGTTGGATAGAGCGTTGGCCTCCGGAGCCAAAGGTCGCACGTTCGACTCGTGTCAGGCGCACCAATTATATTGAAGGTTGAGCTTATTGGATATGTATAGAAAACACAGTGCCATCTCAGAGGGGTCTCTAATAAAATACAGACTTACTTTTGAAAAAAGTAAAATGCCAATGTCGTTTTTTTTTAGAGCAAAAGATACCGTTGAGAAAAGTGAGCTATTGCTCCCGCTAAACTTAAATATTAAACCGCTTAATGCAATTCAGAAAATAACAAAGAAAAAATATACAGTAGATCTAGGAACAATAAAATTTATAGTGCCTGAAAAAGAAAAACTAGACTATATAAATATAGGAAAAAAATTCAGCTTTAATAAAGAAGGATTGTTACTGTATGCCGGCAAAGAGACAGAGCAGTATATTAATGAAATTGCCGAAAAATACAAAATAGAGCCTTTGCAAATTGTTTTGCCAGCCAAAGCTGATGCAGAAGAAATGTTTAAAAATAAAATTTTTATAAAGACGCTGTGGGCGGCAAAGATTTATTGGATACCATTTATTATTGATCCGGATAATGAGCAACGTAATGTTAGTTTAACTGAATATTGGCTTGATCCGGATAAGTATTCTTTCTGTTACAGATATACCGGCAATGATTTTTGGGACTACTATGACCCGGATTTTTTTAATATTAATTGTGTGCTCATGATTGGCTTCAAAAAATAGTTATTTGTTATTTTTTGTTTTAGGATGACTATTTTTTTTTCTTTTTTCTATCCGGTTTTTTCTTGGCTATAATTTTTTTAATGTTTATTTTCCGTTTTTCTTTTTTGGCCGGTTTAAGTGTTTTTTCTTTTTTAGTATTATTTAGATCGGTGTATTTTTGTTCTTTGTGTTCCGCAATGACTTCCAGAAGATCGAGCGGCATCTGGACAGTTTGATTCTCTTTTATTTGTAAATGTTTTTGAAAATAATGTTTGTGTTTGGAATAAAAAAAGAATAGATATAGGGCACAGCAAAGAATATTGCCCCAAAACAAGAAAAGCAATTTGATCAGGTTGCGAATAAAAGGTAAATAATTAAAAAGCTGCAGCAAACCAAACCCATTGTGTGTAAAAAATGTTAACAGCGGTAAATTTAGCCCGGCCGTTAAGAAAAGATAAAAAAGCGTTATTTTCCAGATGGTAATACTGAAATTAGTATAGAGATTTTTTTTATAGGTTACGTTAATAAAAAAAAGTGCTGAAAAAGTATAGATGAAGTAGCCGGCAACAACAATGACTAGTGCATCAGTGGCGGAAAAATTTTGCAGTGTTGGCATAAGTATCCGGTTACTGATGATCTGATATTCGTTAATGCGGCACATTTGAGCGTACCAGTGGTAGCAATAAGCTGTTAACACTGTGGCCAATGTTGAGGTGGTAATGGCTAAGTTGAAATTTTTTGCAGCAAAGAGCTGTTTAAAAAGCAGGCTGTTGATGACTAAAAAAGGGACGCTGAATAATAGGTATAAAATATTTTGACTTAAGTTAAGCCTTACTAAAAAAGGTAAAAAGGAGAAGATAAAAAATAAGTTAAGTACAGATGTTAACATTAAAATAAAAGAACGTTTGTTAATGAAAAATACCAAAAAGACCAGCGGTATAAATAAGTATAAAACAAAATGATCTCTGGCAAAGTCAACAAACTCTAGCTGATATTCAAAGACATCGCCCATGCCAAAAGTTGTTTCCGATTCCATCTTGGCGATAATGATCTGATCACCCGCCTTAATTAGATCGTCTTTAAGTTCAATTAAGGATAATTCCTGGTTAGCTGGCTCAGAATGAAGTTTGGTTTTGGCTATTTTTTGCGGGATCTGTTGTGTCCCTTTTATTTCCTGAAAAATATGGGTAACAGTCCCTTTTATAATATCGGTAGTTTGGACTTTCTCATTAATAATATCGGACGGAACATTACCCGCCAACAATACGTTAAAAAAAACATACAACAATAGGAGGTGTTTTTTTATTGTCATGAGTTTTAAATTATACCATAAAAAGCGGGGGGTTAGTTTTTTTCTGAAATAACTGTAGAATATCCGGGTAATTATTTTTAATTAGCCGGTAGTTATTTAAAAATAAAAAGGTGGTGTTGAGTGATATTTAGTAAGATATTTAAAGTATTGTTGCTGGTTTTTTTTATAGCTGGCTCTTTGTTAGCTGCTGAAAAAGGTTTTTTAAATGTTTTTACCGGTGACAGTAAAGCAGATATTTATCTTGATAGTGAAAAGATTGGCCGGGAAACGGTGAAAAAACATCCTTTAGATGAAGGTGTTCATTATTTGCAGATTAAAAAAAATGGTGTTGTTGTCGCTGCGCAAAAAGTTAATATTTTTTCCGGTAAAACAGAGACCATTGTTAAAGATGATTTTGTGGAATATAAAACTAATACAGCGTCAAGCGGTGCTATTGAAGCAGAAGCTATGCGTGTTAGAGAGACCAGGGGTAACTTTGCTATGGGCTTACACGGTGGTTCACCTGCTTCTGGCTTGAGTTTAAAATGGATGTTTGCCCGCAATTTTGGTTTGCAAACTATCGGGTTTTTAAATAATTTTTCTGGCAATCAGGATACCCGCAGTGCTTTCCGTTTTATCTGGAATGTTAAAGATTCTGTTTATAAAGGTAGTGTTACTTCTTATTACTTTGCGCTGGGCGCCGGACGTTCTTTGCTGGAAAATAGTGTAGATGAATATAAGAACGAAACCTATGATATTACCGATCTGGCTTTTGGCATAGAGTTTAAGCTTGCTAATTTTTTTGCCGATGATTCTAATGATAGTCAGCACATTGTTATTGATAATGATACTGATGCCGGAGAAGCTTTGTTGACAATGCTGGTCATTGGGATTGGTGAAGCTTTTATGAAATTTGCTCACCTCAATTTTGAGCTTGGTGTCGAACGTGTTTTTACCAGATACTATTATGACGAGTCAGACAAAGCGTCCGATTCAAAAATTGCCGCTAAAGTGAGCGGCGGTTTTCATTTTTACTTTTAGTGACCAAATAAAAAAAAGGAGGAGAGAGATGAAATTGCAAATAAAAAAATGGTGGTTAATATTGTTAGTTGTTTTAGCGGGGTTAAGCGCCGAGAGTGCGCGGCTAAATGTTGTTACCGATATGCCCAGTGCCGAAATTTATGTTAATGGTGAGTTTGTCGGCCGCGACTATGTTAATAATATTCGCTTAGAGCCTGGAGAACACTATGTTATGGTAAAAAATAACGGCAAAAAGATCTTTGCTAAAACCTATCTGCTTGGTGACGGAGAAGTTAAGACGGTTTCTACGGCTCATTTTGTTGATCTGCGGACTAACGTGGCCAGCCGCGGCGCTGTAGATACAGAGGCAGCCAGGATCAGAGAGACGCGCGGTGATTTTGCTATTGGTGCCTATGCTTCTTCTTATGCCGATTCTCCCTCAATTGGCGGCGTGTCTATTAAAAAATGGTTTTTTAAAAGACTTGGCGTTCAGGGTATTGGTTTTATCAGCAAACAGGGTGAGGCCATTAAGTATCAGTCTGAAGGCCGCCTGCTTTTCTGGCTGGCCGATAAAGTTGTTTTTGATGCCCCTTATTCTGGTTATTTATTTGTCGGTTACGGCAGTGATAATCTGGTTAATGACAATGATCCGAGCCAAAACGTCAGAAGAACACTTTCTAGTGGCGGTTTTGGTATAGAGTTCTCTCCTTTTGGTGTTAATGGGTTGTTCTTGAGCTTAGAGCTGGGGATGGAAAGTCGCAGTGTCCATCATTATGATCCATCAAAAGATGATGAAAAAGATGCCGGCATGATTGGCGGCGTTGGCCTTCATTTTTATTTCTAACGGTTAGCTTTATTAACGGGCCGCTTAAGCGGCCCGTTAAACTGTTTTAATATGAAACTATTTTTAACTTTATTCGTCCGTTTTTTTTCCGCGCTAGACTTTTTATTTCGACAGCTGGTTAAATGGCTTTTTGCCGGTTTTTATCCTTATGAAAGAGGCGGACGTTGTCTTTGCTGCGGTCAGTGCTGCAAATCCATTTTAATTACTATGGAACCGCGTTTTCTGCGGCAGCGGTTTATTAGAAATTTTGCGGTTTGGTGGAATAAATATTTTAATAACATGCACTTGATCGGTATTTTTATAGAAGACGGCTATATGGTCTTTAGCTGTGACAGTCAAAAAGATGACGGTACCTGCGGTAATTATTTTTGGCGACCTTTTTTTTGCCGCGAATATCCGCGTGCCTTTGGTTATTTTGAGCGGCCGACAACTTTGGCCGGCTGCGGTTACAACTTTAAACCGAAGAAAAAACAATAGAGCACCGCACAGTTTCTGTATTATAATAATGGTATGGGGGAAAACGCTAAAAAGAAAGCGGCCGATCGCAGTATCGATATTTTTACATTCGATCAAAGCGATCGCGTTCAAATAGAATATCAATCGATCAATTCGTTTTATGCTATTGCCCAGGAGAGTTTTCTCAATAAAAGCTATCGGATCGCGGTCATTTATTTGCGTAAAATTCTGCAAATAGATAATGGCTATCTGCCGGCCTATAAGCTGCTTTCTAAGATCTTTCAATTGCGCGGTCAGCTTAAAAGATCGGCAGAAATTTTGCGGCAGGCAATTGATATTAATTTTAGAGATGCTGAATTGCATTATAATCTCGGCTATATTTATTATTTACAGGGAAATAAGACCGGTTTTGCCCGTGAATGTACCAAGGCACTGGTTGTCAACCCTGCTTACTCCAAGGCTTTTTATGCGCTAGCCTTATTGCATTTTGAGAATGCTCGCTATAAAAAAACTGTTGAGGAATTAGAAAAGTGTTTGACGCTTAACCCCAATGACAGTGAAGCCTACATGCTGCGGGCCAGAGTTTATATTAGACAAAAGAAATATGCTGCCGCCAAAGCCGATATTGAAAATGTTCTGCGTTTTGATCCTGAAAACGAAAGAGCGCTTTATTATTTGGGTGAAATATCTTTTTTATTAAAAGATTATTTGACCGCAATGACTTTTTATCTGCGTTCTAACCGGCAGACTTCGCGCAGTCGCCAGCGCCTGTTGGAGGTTTTTGATCTGGTAAAAAAAGAACTGGAAGAAAAAATTAAAGCGGACCCTGCTGCGGTACAGCCGTTGCTTGATCTGGCTTCTCTTTATTATCAAGTTGGTCAGCTGCAAAATGCCAAAGAAACACTGGCTGTTTTGATGAAACGCACTCCTAACTATTTGCCGGCTAAAATTAATTATGGCCTTTTGTTGGTCTATGAAAATAAATTTTTAGAAGCCATTAAGATCTATCAGGAGGTCTTGCGCGCCTCGCCAATTAACGAAGAGGCGACCAAAAATATGGAGAAAGCACTGCAGCTGGCAGAAAGTAATTTGCTTGGTCGGCTAAATGATCCCGCTAAAAGTGCGGAGCTTTTGGATATTTATATGCTGACAGAAAAATATGACAAAGCGGTTTTATTGATGCTGCAAACAGCTTCTCCACAATATGCCCGGCAGATCTTGCAGCTGGTTTCGCAAAAAAGCAATGATCTTTACCGGGTTTATCAGGGGATGGTTTTGTTTTTACTGGGCGAAGAAAAAGAGGCAGAGTATCTTTTGCTCGCTCTGCTCGAGAAGCAATATAAAATACCGGCTTTGTTTTATTTGTTGGCTTTAATAGAAAAGAAAAAAAATAAACTGGTAGAGGCGTATCGTTATTTTGAAAAGGTCAAACAAATAGATCCGGCTTACTGGCTGGTTGATAAAGAGATGCTAGAGATCACAACTAAAGAGATCGGCTTAATAAAAAAAGAGCTGGAGAACAGACCTGATGATCAAGAGCTGATCCTGGAGTACATCTCCCTTTTGAGTATGACCAGAGAATATAAAAAAGCCATTGAATATATAATTAAATTAAAACAACGCGGTGTAGAGTCGCCGGAAATTTATAATAAAATGGAACACCTGCTGACAATTTATGAAAAAGAACTAGAGGGTAAATTGGAATACGAGAACCCCGATCCGGAAATTTATTTAGAGCTGGGCAAAGTGTATATTGGCAAAAAAAGATATAACGAAGCCTTTTTGCTTTTGCAAAGCGCTTTAACACAATGGGCTGGTGATGATCGTCTGGTGGAACTTTATAATAAGATAGTTAAACAAAATATCGATGTCTATGAGGAACTGTTAAAAGAAAAACGGACACCGTTAATTTGTTACAACTTAGCGGTTTTGTATGCGGTCAGTGGAAATAAAAAAAATTCGTTTGAGCTTTTAGCTGAAGCGGTTGCGCAGGATAAACGCATGGCTATTCAGTCTCGCTACGAAGAAGCTTTTAAAAAATATCGCGGCGATGATAAATTCCGGTTAATTACTTTAATTGAAGGTGAAGATAAAAATATTTATCGTTTGCAGGATTAATTGACCCCTTCATAGAAGCGGCGGTGTAGGGCAATATTGGCGCTTTTGTTGAATTCATCTTGCCAGAAAATATTGACGGTAACTTGTTTGATGCCGGCAGCTAAAAGTGCCGTCTCTTTTGCTATTTTAAATTTAGAGGGAATGGCCAGATCTGTTTCAGTGTTGCCATAAAAGGTTTCGCTTTCTAAAAGAGAGGAAGCTAGATCAATAGCTGCTTTTTTTGTGGCGGAGTGCAGGGCAACGGCTTCCGCTTTTTTTAGAATATTTGTCAAAGGCAAAAGAGTAAACCCCAATAAAGTAATGGTTAAAATTACTTCTAAAATACTAAAACCTTTTTTCATATTTTTTTATTATAGTAGAAATTGTAGAGTTAAAATAGTAAAATATTAGTATGGAATTCATACAGCGCACACAAAATATTCCGCCTAAAAAAGGACTGACTAAAGTTCAGCGCGCTCTCGGTACTAAGCAAGGCGCCACCGATAACTGCCCTTGTGCGGAGGTCTGCAAAAAACTAGGGACCTATAAACCGGGCGCCTGTTTTTTAGGGACTGCTGATACACATAAATGTATTGTGGCTAATAATTTACTGCTGGCCAAGACTTCCCCGCTTAAGTAGATCGCGTATTTCAAAAAAATCATTTACTAAATGATCTGCTTGTTCTTTTAAGTTCTGATTCCGCATAATAAAACTGGCTCCGGCTTTGTGTAAGAGCGGCAGGTCGGATTCGGAATCGCCAACCGCGGCAGTTTGCCATCTTTTGATGCCGGTTTTTTTTAAAAGATCTTCGAGAGCTTTTGCTTTACCATTGCCGGTAACACGCAAGTTTATTTTGCCGGTCAGGTGATGATCGTTAATTTCTAGATGATTGGCGTAGATATGATCAAAGCTATAGAGATCTTGTAGATAATTGGCAAACTGGCCGATACTGCAGGAAATAATTGCGGTTTGTATTTGCCGGTTTTTTAGATATTCTATTAGTTCTTTAAAGCCGGCAATTAATTTTGTTTTTTTAAAGGCGGTTATTAATTTGTCTGTTTTCTGTTCTTGCCAGCTCAGGGCATCAAGCTCGGCAAAACGGTCAAAGTCAATTTCTTTGTTTTTGAACATTTTTAAGAATTTCTGGCCGTGGCTTTCCCAGGTGCCGCAAGTTTTGTGCATATTGTCCCAGACAGAACTGCCGTGTGTAATGGTATTGTCTATATCAAAAACAAAAAGTTTGAGGTTGGCCATTGGCTTAATATATTATAGACTTTCGTTTTATTAAAGTTTTTTGTCAGGCAGGGTTTGCATGAAAGTTACTTTTTTAGGGACAGGGACATCTACCGGAGTGCCAATGATCGGCTGCAACTGTGCGGTTTGCCGCTCGACAGACAACCGCAATAAGCGGACGCGTTCTTCGGTTTATATTGAGAATGATCAAGGTTTAGGCCTTTTAATTGATGCCTCGGTTGATCTGCGTGAGCAGGCACTCAGAGAAAATATTGTGGATGTGCGGCATATCCTGTTGACGCATATTCACGCTGATCATGTTTTTGGCCTAAATGAAGTTCGGGTCTTTAATCAGCGGAATAAGACGCTGATCGATCTTTATTTGGATGAACAGACTAATCGTGAGATCAAAGAGGTTTTTCGGTATATTTATCAGCCGCCAGAACAACTGGGCGGCGGCCTGCCGCAAATTAGAAACAATGTTATTAGGCCGGGACAAAGCTTTAAAATTTATGACTTTGTTATAACGCCGTTCATTGTCATGCATGGGGCCTTGCCAATTATGGCTTTTCGGGTCAATGACTTTGTTTATATTACCGATGCTTCGTCTATTCCCGCGGAGAGTTATTGCTATTTAAAAGATGCTAAGGTTTTTGTTTTAAATGTTTTGCGCGAGAGAAAGCATCCCACTCATTTTTCTTTAGCCGAGGCACTGGCAGAAGCGCAAAAGATCAGCGCCGACAGAACTTATTTTACACATTTAGCGCATGATCTTGATCATCAAGCGCTGCTTGATCTGCTGCCGGACAATATTGAACCGGCTTATGACGGCTTAACTCTTCTGATTTAAATAAACAGATAATAATTATATAATAAAGAACAAAAAACGGAGGGGTTTCTAGTGCGCTTACGCCAGGCTTTTACTATTATTGAAATGATCTTTGTTCTGGCCATGCTCGGCGTTGTTTTGGCTGTAGTGCTACCTTCTATTAAAGGACTTAATGACGAGACTAAGATCTCTAAGGCGGCGGCCGACCTGGCTATTTTACAAAGAGCACTGGAATCTTATTGGCTGGAAAAAGAGAGTTACCCTCAAGATAATTATCAGAAACGATTGATCAATGACACTGAATTTAAAATAATTAATACAAACTATTATGATCCTTTTGCTACCGATAATACCGAATATGCTTATTATTATCTTGCCGATTATGATCGCTATCTCTTGGTGTCTGCCGGTCCCGACCGCCGGCTCGATTTAAATGAGGCAAATATTAAGCTAGAGAATGATGCCCCGGTGCTGGAAATAGATAAAACTGTTGTTGACGATGTACTGGCAACTAATCTTAAGGTGAGAAATAAATAAACAGTGATGAAAAAAATATTTATAGCGAACCTTGCCAGTAAAACAATTTCATTGTCATTGGTTGATTTACTGGCTAAAAAAAGTTCTCTGCTCCAAGAATTTAACTGGCAGGGTAATAATTTTCTTTTAACCAAGCGCTTAAAAGAACTTTTAAAACGAGAGAAAAAAAACGACCGAAATTTATATGTTGTTCTAAATAATGAGAAATTTGTTTATCACCGATATGTTGCCGATGTCCGCAAGACCAGAGATGAATTGATGACGCTTCTGGAATTGACTGATAATAATGCATTGGCTTATCAGGAGAAAAAAAACGGTGATGATTATATTTATTTTGGCTTAAGTATTAATAAAAATATTCTTGAAAAATATACTGTTTTGCTCAAAAAACTTGAACTAAACAGCCTGGCTGTTTTGCCGTTGGATTTGATCTTGTTGCAAAAGAAACAAGCCGGTATCTATCTTGAGCAAGAGCAGGAAGAAGAAATTACTTTTAAAATTATTGATCAGACAGGAAATTATTATCGTAAAAATTTTATTAATGAAGCGGAATTTGATAAAAATAAAGAACGGCTGCTGATCTATTTAAAACGCGAAAAAATTGTATCTGAGATGGAAGATCTCTCTATTATTGAAGCAGACCGTTTTTTGAATCAGGATCTTTTTGTCGGCATTAATTTTCTTGAAGAATCTAATTTCTTTTATAAAAAAAGAATAAATAATCGTTTTAAACAAGGGCTGCGTTTGCTGACCTTTAAGCAAAAATTATTACTTCTTTTTATTGCGGCGGTTATTGCCTCTATTTTAATTAGTGTAGCTTTTAAGACAGCTAAAATTTTAAGAATTAATCATGATATAGCGCAGTACACTCAAATGCTGTCAGCTAATGCTACTGCCGGAAAAGATCTACTGGCTATGGAGAAGAATACGCGCTATTTTCGTTCGCTGGCAAATAAGCCGGCTAATTTGCCTTTAATTGTTGTCCAAGAAGCGGCACTCGCGGACATTGGTGTCAAAAAAATTCTACAGTATCAAGATAAGGCGCTGGCTTTTACCGGCATAGACCGTGGCGAGAAAATGGCTGGTTTTATTAAAAATTTAAAAAAGAACAGCGCGGTAACTGCGGTTAATCTAGTGGATGTTGCTTATTATAAAAACCATGTAGAGTTTAAATTAGTTATTACGGGGATCATAAGGTCATGATAGATCATTTACTGCAAGAACTAAAAATGGCACCTTTTTGGCAGAAGATCGTTCTGGTCGTTTTGCTGGCTATTTTATTCTTTTATTTTGTTATTGGTTACAGTGTTACTTTTATGGATAAAAAATTAATGGCTGTTGATAAAAAAAGAGATACTCTCTTTCGTGAAGTACAGACAATCCGCTACCTATTAAATGATCGTGAGATTATTGAAAAAAATTACCAGCAGGCCAAATACAATATTGCCGTCAAAATTTATGACGATAAGAATTTTGAGAATAATTTTAATGCCCTGCTGCGGCGGTATGCGGACAATATTTTTCTTTACGAAAACAATAACACTAAAGGGCAAAAATATAATGGGCTGGAAAAAAAATATCTGCAAATTAAAGCCAGAATGAGCGAACGGAATTTAAGTGCTTTTTTAGATCAAGCTAACAAATTTAGTTGTCTGTTAATTGTCAAAATTGAGTATGATAACAATATTCTTGATCTGGAGCTGGAGTATTTTGTTAATAATGGAATTGTTATTAGGCCGGAAAAATTAAAGGCTGTTCAAAAAGAAGCGCCAGTTAAAAAGAGTTCTGGCGCAGGCAAAAAAAACAGGTCGCTTTCAAACTCAAAACCGCAAATTATTTTGCAGGGTTTTTATATAAGCAAAGAAGAACCTAAGGCCATTATTAACAATGTTATATATAAAGCTGGCGAGAAATGCGGTCTCTATACTATAATAGGTATCTATCCTGAAAAAAATTATGTTAGATTGCGATATGGGCAAAAAACTTTGATCGTTAGAAAAAAATAGGCACAGGAGTTTTTTTTGAAAAAGTTAATAGTTGTTTTTTTTCTGAGTGCTTTTTTGCTGGCCGATCTTGATCTGCAGGATAAATCGGTTATTTCTCAGTCTTCTTATACTTTGCGTGGTTCTTTTTCTGCTGGAACCGGAGAAGTAATTGTCAATAATGTGCCGCTGAGAGTCAATAGTGACGGCAAAGTTAGAGCGCAGCTTTTTTTTAATACCGCAGGAAAAAACCTAGTAATAGTAGAGAGCCCTGGTCAGAATGGCCAGCGCGAGAAAAAAGAGTACCGGATTTTGCATCAGCCGGTGTTTAAAGATCTGCCGGAAAACAGTGTTTATACAGAACTGGCGGCTGCCGGCTTGTATTCTGGTTATGACGGTGGTTTTTTTAAGCCAGCTGAATTAATTACCAGAGGACAGGCGGCCTCTATAGCGGCAGTGCTCTTGGAATTGCCGGCGGAAAAAAATAAAACTGCCTTAAAACAATTGATCGAGATCGGTATTTTTTCTGATATTGATGATGGCAAGAACGGTGCAGAGCAGCAACTGGCTAGAGCAGAAGTGGTTACGATGTTGTGCCGTTTGCAAAATTTGGCAGTAAGTAAAGAAACAAAAGAGCAGAGCCGTTTTAAAGATGTTAATCAGAAAAGCTGGTATTTTGGCTATGTGCAGGCGGCAGAGAAAGCAGGCTGGCTGGATATTTATAAACAAGATCTTTTTATGCCGGCGCAGAAAATGACCCGTAAAGAATTTATTGATCTTCTCCTACAGCTGCCGTTGACCAAGAAAAAGCTCTATGAACTTAGAGATTGGGAGAATGGCTATACTAAAGATCAGGCTGCTTTGCCGAGGGTAGCTAATCATGGTTTGATCTCTCTTTCTTTTGATAATATGAAGCTGGTAACTATTCTTAACTTAATTGCCAAAGAATCTGGTTTAAACATAGTTGCTGGTAAAGATATTACTGGTTATGCGTCTGGGCACTTTAAAGATGTTTATCCTGAAGTGGCGCTGGAAAATGTTTTGAAAGCAAATGGTTATACTTATGTGGTTGACGATAATTTATATCGCGTAGTTAAAGTAGCCAAGCCTTCTAGTGCGCAGCGAGTTAATAAAAATGTAGCAGAGTTTAAAATAAATTATGCTTCTATTGATAAAGTTGTAGAAGAGATTTGTAAAATGGCTCCTGAGTTAAAAGAGCGTATCATAGTTTCGCGCGAGACCAGTACTATCCTTGTCAATAAAAAAAGTAAACAGCTAGGATTGGTTACTGATATTGTCAGTATGCTAGACAGACCACCTCTGCAGGTAATGGTAGAGGCCCGGATCTTTGAAATTTCCGCGGAGTCCTCTAAAGAGCTAGGTACTAAAATTTTGGGCACCGATCCTTCTGATCCTAAATCTACTATTTTTGAAACGACGGGTCTGGCTACAGCTGGCCGCGGCGGTTTATATGTCCGTTCGCTTGATAAAGATTTTCAAGTTTATTTAAATGCCCTGGAGACCAAAAAAGATTTTAATATGATCTCCTCGCCGCGTGTAATAGTTGTCAATAACAAAGAGGCTGTTCTAGAGACCCTTGATGAGGTTGCCTATGAGGATGAGACTGTCGTTAATTCTATTTCCGGAACAGTGACATCTAAAAAACTGATTTTTAAAAATGTCGGAACAACATTGAAATTTATTCCGCACATTAACGAGAAAGGCTATATTACACTGGAACTTTTTCCGGAGATATCTTCTTCGGTAAAAGATTCTACAACTAATTATCCGTTAATAAACAAGACCAAGGCCTATACCCGTGTAGTTATTAAAGATGGCGAGACATTTTTGCTTGGTGGCCTGCTGCGCGACAGCGAAGAGACGGTTAATAAAAAAGTGCCACTCCTTGGCGATATCCCGCTTTTAAAATTCTTTTTCAGTCGTCAGGAAAAAGCGGTCATAAAAAAAGATGTTATTATTATGATCACGCCGCGGATTTTAGACCCTTTTAATGCCGGGGATTTTCAGTCTGAAGTGAATCAATATACAAAATAGACAATTTAAATTTATTTAAAAATTATTCTTTGTGAACTACAAGTTTTGTGCCTACAACATGACCATGTCGGTCTTTTATTTCTATTTTTTCTGTTCTTCTTTTTACAGGCTGTTCTTTTTTTGGTGTTAGATTTCTTTTGTTTATGTAAGAAAGTCTTTCGCGAATTTTCTTTTTGTCTTCATTCCATTTTTGTGGGTTTATTTCTTTGCTATGGCTTTTCATTTTGTCCATGGCCATGACCCATATTTTATGAGCATTGTCGGCCTCTTTGCTGTAAAGTCCTTTTTGTTCAACAATAGAATAATATTGTTTTTGAGCTTCTTCTTCTGAAATTATTGTCGAGGTATCCTTTTTAAAAAATAACTTGTACTCGTTTTGTCTGATCGTATTTTCTATTTCTAGAATTTTTCTGGCTTCTTCTAAGGATCCTTCATTTTTTAGGATCTGTTCAATGTCTTTTTCTGAAACAAAAGGGTATTTTTCTTGAAGATCACTTGAGGCTTTGAATAGTAGGATATCGTTTAATTCCTTTTCTGTTTTTTCTATATTATTTTGATTGGCGAGTAAGACTGCTTTAATTTTTTTAAGTTCAAAACTTATGTATTTAGAAGATAATTTTATGGCAAGTTCTTCTGCTTTTTTTGCTTCTTCCTGTTCTGGGGTGTTTAACTTGCTGACGGGTGCTTTTTGTTCATCTGCTTTAGGAAAAAGACTTTGTCTTTTCTGGGTATTGATAAGTTTAATGGCTTTTCTTTTGTCTTTTGTCTCGGCCAAAGCTTTTTCTGCCTCTGTATAATTGGCGCCGGTTAACATCATAATATCGGTTATTTGATTTTTTAAATATTCTCTTTCAATGCCTTCTGTGTAAATGGGCGCCTGGCGTTTTATTTGCATTTCACTCCCGGTGAAATCGGCTAACTTTTTCTCTTTTTTGTGTATTTGTTTTTCTTTGACACGAGTTCTTTCTAGTTCCAATTCAGCAAGCTCTTCAGTTGTTTTTTGTTTAATTACACCTTCCAGTACTGCATAAGCAAAGTTTTTTTCTCTTCTTAAGGCGCTGATCGCCTGTGAAATATATTTTTGAGAAGGGTCGTTCAGTTCCTTGTCAGCTTCTGCTAACAATAAATAGTTTTTGCCATTAACTTGATAGCGAATAACCAATAAGAGCATTTGATTTTCCAGCCATTTTTCATAATCTTCATATTCTTCTTCTACGGCCAGAATAGTTTTTAAAAAGTCTTCTTCTAAAACCCCGTATTTTTCACAGTTAATTTCTCGTCCTTCTTTAGTTTTAAACTTGCTCTGAAAAGAAAGGTGTAGTTCCAAAATAACCTCAAGCATTTTGGGGATAACTAAAAAGCCTTCGGTTTTTTTCTTTTTTAGGGCGCGATCCTGTCTTAATGTTTTAAAGTTATCAATCATTTCCTGCAGATCAGCGGTCATTTCCAGCTCTGTGCTTTTGCTTTGTGCAAAGAGCTGCAGGTCAAATTTGCCGAATTTTTTTGGCTTTTTTGACCAATTAGCTAGATCTTTTATTATTTTTTTGTTAATCATTATTTAGTCGTTCCTTTAAGCTAATTTAAATTCTATAGGTATTTATCGTCTGTTTATAAGAAAAATTGCAGCCCTTTTAGATAAATTTGCTGTAATATTGCTTGTAAAAGCGTATTATATATGTTAGAAAAATAAGCCTTTTTTGAAAAGGGTGTTTTTGCCGGGATGGCGGAATTGGTAGACGCGCATGATTCAGGTTCATGAGAGAGCAATCTTGTGGAGGTTCGAGTCCTCTTCCCGGCACCAGACTTAATTAAAAGTATATCTTGCTAAAAAGTTTCTAAAAAAATTATCATTATAAGCTATATTATTTGTTGGTGTTATTAGGCTGGCAATGTGTTTTGTTCCCTCTTCTGTTAGCGGGTCTATGGCAGAGCCTTGCTCGGCGCTGGTGCGGAGTTCAAAGTGTAGATGGGCGCCGGTCGTTCTTTTGCCGGAATTTCCCAGATAACCAAGAACTTCGCCTTTTTTGATCAGAGATCCTTTTGGCGGCAAGCGGCGGTTCTGTAAATGAGCGTAAAGGGTATGGAGTCCATCGGCATGTTCAATAAGAACATAATGCCCCATGCCGTATTTTTTAAAACCGACCTCAACTACTTTGCCGCCGCCGATACATTTGATAGGGAAGTTTTTATTGGCTCTTTTACCAAAAATAGTTACTGCTAAATTTGTTTGCGGATCACGCGGCACCAGATCAATACCATAATGCATGGTTTCTGTTTTGTCATTTAGTGCGGTTATTTTGCGCGGACCAAACGCCGAAGTATAAAAATGTGGCCACTCTATTTTTGTCTGCGGGTGAATAAATGCCGGGCCAAAGATAGCGTTGCTGAGTTCAGAAAAAGATTGGGTCCTTTTTTGTAAGGCACTGTCTGTATTGTTACTGACAAAAAAATCAT
>CAYUXF010000003.1:2823-16093 GCA_964448755.1 uncultured bacterium | reverse complement strand
GATTGGGTCCTTTTTTGTAAGGCACTGTCTGTATTGTTACTGACAAAAAAATCATAAATGGCCAGATAAGGCTTTTTTAGATCTTCTATATTTTTATAGCCGCTAATGAGCATAATATTATGATCCTATTTGATAATTAATGATGATCATTAATTAATCGTTAATTTAATTGAAATATTTCACGTGAGCGGAAAAATACCCCCGAAAATACCGCAGAATTTTAACAGATTGATTTTTTAATGCAATCTGATTATTTTTTTGTTATGACCGCTTGAAGTTTACTGTCAATATGTTATAATCTGCTCCCTTTTTCTTTGTAATAAAGGAAAAAGAGAAAACATCTTTGCCCGATCTTTTTCACGGTGCTCATTCTTGAGCTTGAAAAAGAGCAGACGGCAGGGAAAAGAAAAAACCGTTTTTCGTCTTTCTATAGACGGAAACAAAGAAGGAGTTCAGAAATGGGATTTACAGTAACAATGAGAGATCTGTTAGAGGCTGGCGTTCATTTTGGTCACCAGACCAGAAGATGGGACCCGCGGATGAAGCCGTTCATTTATACGGCACGTAACGATATTCACGTCATTGACCTTAAACAGTCAATAGAATATTTAGAAAAGGCTTTTAATTTTGTGCGCGAAATTACAGCTAACGGTGGCAAAGTTCTTTTTGTTGGTACAAAAAAACAGGCGCAGGAAGCGGTACAGGAAGAAGCTAAGCGCTGCGGTATGCCTTTTGTTACTAATCGCTGGCTGGGCGGCATGTTAACTAACTTGCTGACTATCAGAAAATCGGTCAGAAAATATAAAAAAATCCTTGATCAAAAAGAAAAAGGTATTTTTGAAAAACTGCCAACCAAAGAAGTTTCTAAATTAAACAAAGAATTAACAAAGCTGGAAAACAGCCTTGGCGGTATTTTGGAAATGAGCAAAGTGCCGGACGCTATTTTTGTTGTTGATACAATTAAAGAAGACATTGCTATTAAAGAAGCCCGTCGTTTAAAGATCCCGGTAGTTGCGGTAGTAGACACTAACTCTAACCCAAAAGTAGTAGATGTGCCGATCCCTGGTAACGATGACGCTATCCGCGCTATTAAACTAATAGTGGCAACAATGGCTAATGCGTGTATCGAGGGCGAAAAGATGTATATTGAAAAGACCGGCGGCACTTATGAAGAGATCTCAGACGATAACGAAAAAGAAGAATTGGTGGCTGCTATTGAAAAAGAAGAGCTAATAGAAGAAGTAGAAGCGGTTAAAGAATAAGTTTTAAATAATTATTTAATTTACGGAGGAATGTTCAATGGCTGAAATAACAGCAACAATGGTTAAAGATCTTAGAGAAAAAACACAGGCCGGGATGATGGACTGCAAAAAAGCTTTAAATGAAACTAATGGCGATATGGAAGCTGCCATTAAGTATTTGCGTGAAAAAGGTCTTTCGGCTGCGGCCAAGCGCGCCGACAGAGTTGCCGCCCAGGGTGTTATTAATATTAAGGTTACTGCCGATGCTAAAAAAGCGGCTATGTTCGAGCTTAATGCTGAAACAGACTTTGTGGCTCGCAACGATAATTTTAAAGAATTGTTAGTGGATTTAACCGAACAGGTTTTGGCCAAAAGTCCTAAAAATATTGAGGAACTTACTGCACAGCCTTTTTACAAAGATAGCTCTAAAAAAGTAGCAGATGCTATTACTAACGCCATTGCTGTTATTGGTGAGAATATTGTCGCGCGGCGTTTTGCGCTTTACGAAGCAGCTGCCGATGAGCTGATAGCCGACTATACGCACATGAATGGCTCTATTGGTGTGTTGGTTAAGTTTAAAGGTCTTGCTGATCAGGCTTTAGCTAAAGATATTGCCATGCATGTTGCGGCAGCGAATCCTGCTTATTTAAAAAGAGAAGATGTTCCGGCCGATGTTCTGGAAGCTGAAAAAAGTGTTTATAAACAGCAGGCGCTCAATGAAGGTAAGCCGGCCGCTATTTTAGATAAAATTGCGGAAGGTAAGCTGAATAAGTTTTATAAAGATAATTGTTTAATAGAGCAGGAGTTTGTTAAAGATCCTGATAAAGCTATTAAGCAGTTATTGCCGGCTGGTGCTGTTATTGTCGGTTTTGAGAGGTTTCAGCTCGGCGCGTAGTTGATTGCTCCCCGATCGTCTAATTGGTAGGACGACAGATTCTGGATCTGTTAATCGAGGTTCGAGCCCTTGTCGGGGAACCAGCAAAATGCTAATTTTCACCTGATTTTTAATAACTAGTCTTGGTCTTCCTGGTAGCTTTGGATTGGCTTGCGGTGGCTTTTTAAAAGAGCTATAATTAGCATTGCCTTACAGGTAGGAGGACTTTGGAGTTATGTTAAAGTCTGTTACTCAAAAAATAATTCCCAAAACAATTCTATTGGTTGAAGATGAGATCTTGATAGCTTTAACAGAAACAACTGTTTTAGAAAAAGCTGGTTATCAAGTTGTCTTTGCCAACTCCAGAGAAAGAGCCCTGCAAATAATAGAAAATAATAAATACGATATTGATCTAGTTTTAATGGATATTGATCTTGGTGCTCAACTAGATGGCTCAGAGGTCGCCAGACAGATATTAAATAAGAGAAAATTACCGATAGTTTTTTTAACGGCGCATAGCAATAAAGAAGTAATGGATAAAATAGATGATGATATTTCTTATGGGTATGTTGATAAAAATGCCAATGAAGTTATTTTGCTGAAGACTATTAAAATGGCGCTTAATCTTTTTGAAACGTACGAGCTTGCCAGTGAGCAGGCTCAGCGATACCGTGCTATTTTTGAGGCGGCGTTCCAATTTACCGGCTTAATGACCACTAAAGGGATCTTGCTGGAGGCAAACGAGACAGCTCTAAACTTTGCCGGTGTAAAAGCGGCAGATATTATTGGCTTGCCTTTTTGGGAGGCCGTTTGGTGGCGTGGCAATGAAGAAAGGGTTAAAACTTTAAAAGAAGCCATTGCCAGAGCAGCAGATGGTGAATTTATTAGATATGAAGTAGAGCTGCAGGGGGCTTGCAGTACGGCAATTATAGATTTTTCTATAAAGCCTATCTTTGATCAAAACGGTAAAGTTGTTCTTTTGATCCCTGAGGGTCGTGATATTACCGATTACAAAAAAGTTGAGAATGTTTTGCGGGAAAGAGAAAAAGAGATGTCAACACTGATAGCTAATTTCCCGGGGCTAGTTTATTATTGTTTAAATGATCAAAACTGGACAATGAAATTTGTCAGTGAAAGAGTAGCTGAATTAACTGGATATTTGCCAGAAGAGATCTTAGAGAACAGGTCAATTTCCTATAATGATATTATTTATCCTGAAGACAGAGAAAAAGTTGCCAGTGTTATTCAGAAGGCTTTGGCGGATAATTCTCCATATGAAATAGAGTATCGTATTTTAACAAAGGAAAAGCAAGTTAAGTATGTTTTAGAGCGCGGACAGGGTTTGTTTGCAGAAGATGGTAAATTATTGGCATTGCAGGGGTTTATTAGTGATATTACTGAGCGCAAAAAAGCGGAGATGGAACTGCGCGAGAGCGAAAAAACTTTTGCCACTTTTTTTTATCAAAATTCTAATCCCATGGCTATTTCGGATATTAACGACGGCATCTTTTTAAATATTAATAAAGCTTTTACTGAGACTTTTGGTTTTACTAAAGATGATCTTATTGGAAAAAGTTCAATTTCTTTGCCTTTATGGGTAGATTCGCAAGATAGAGTTAAGGCCGTTAAAATAGTGGAACAGACCGGCCGGGTCCATAATTTTGAGACCAAATTATTTACTAAAAACAAAGAGGTCCGTCACGTGCTTTTTTCCTGGGCGCAAATAGAGATTGAAGGAAAAAAATGTTTAATGTCGGCAGTGACCGACATTACAGAAAATAATAAAATGAAAGAACAAATGCAGACCATGCAAAAGCTGGAATCGATAGGTGTTTTAGCCGGTGGCATTGCCCATGATTTTAATAACTTACTGCAAGGGATCTACGGCAATTTGCAGTTAGTCAAAATTAAATTAGAAGAGCGGCCGGCTGAACATATTGAGCCTTATATTGATCGTTCTTTGGCGGTATTTGATAAGGCTTCCGGACTGGCTAAACAGCTATTAACTTACTCTAAAGGCGGGCAACCTAAAAAAGAGATTTTTCTTCTTCAGAAAATGCTTCCTTCTATGTTGTCTTTTAATTTAAGCGGCGCGGCAAACATTAAAACAATTTTGGATATTGATGACGACCTTTGGCCTATTAATGCCGATGCCGGGCAGATAGACCAGGTTATTAGTAATTTGATAATTAATGCCAAGCAGGCTATGCCCAATGGCGGCACTATTACTTTACAGGCAAAGAATTTAAAGGAACGAGAAGTTCATTCTTTGCTGGTGCCGGGCGAATATATTTTAATAAGTATTGCCGATCAAGGCAGTGGAATTTCTGCGGAAAATTTACAGAAAATATTTGATCCATTTTTTACAACTAAAAAACATGGGACCGGACTAGGACTGGCCACAGCCTATTCTATAATTAAAAAGCATCAGGGCCTTTTACTTGCGGAATCGGAAATAGGGCAGGGGACTACATTTAAAATATATTTACCCGCCAAACCTCAGGCCAATGTTTCTTGGTCTGCTTTTGTAGAAAAAGGACATCAGACCTTTCACGGCAGAATACTTTTAATGGACGATGATGAAGAAGTTTTAAAAACCACTGAAGATTTTTTGAGTAAGAGCGGGTTTGAGATCGTTACCGCCAGCCGAGGCGAAGAAGCTGTTTCTTTATATGAAAAAGCAATGGCAAATAATCAGCCGTTTGATCTGGTGATTTTTGATCTTACTATTAGAGAGGGGCTTGGTGGTAAAGAAACCTTAAATTTAATTAAAAAAATAGATCCTGATGTGCGCGCTATTGTAGCCAGCGGCTATTCCGATGATCCGGTAATGACCAATCCGCAGCTATTTGGTTTTGCCGATAGTTTGCAAAAGCCCTATCATTTTGACGAGCTTGGTAACTCTTTAACGGTCTTGATCGGCCCTAAGGAAAACATAGAAGAGTAAGCGTTAGTTTAACTGATCTTCTTGAATGACCGGCAGATAGCTATCTGTTGATTTGAGATGTTCATTTAAGATCCGAACTTTTATTTGATATTTTTCTTTATATTTCTTTTTTAGTTCTTTTTCTGCCTCTGTTAATACGGCCGCAAAGCCTTTTGCTAGTTCTGGAATTGCAGAAAAATGACCGACATCGGCAAAGAGCGTGAGATTGGTTATTTTCTTTGTAAGAGCATTTTCAATAATATTTTTTAAATAAGACTGGAGTGCCTTAACCGATACTTCTGCTAAATTTTGACCATTGAGTTTGTCGGGCGTTGGCGGATTAATATCGCCTGTAAAAAAAAGACCTGCTGTTCCCTGTTGTAGAAAATAGCCGTTGCTTTGAATGAAGTGCCTGAGCAGATCTGGAACATTATTAAATAAAGAAAAACTAGTTTTCTGGCCTGTTTCTTGAATTTGTGCTTTTCCTACTGGCCGCAATTTTAATGTAGGATTATTTTTGAAGACCCGTAAGTTGGTAGCTAGAAAACCGGCAAACTGATGATGGAGATCTTTATTAAAAACTAATTGTGTATTGATCTTGTTTTTGCGCACTAAAGATAAAAGTTCCGGCAGTCTGGCGCAATGATCGTTATGAAAGTGTGTCTGCATAATGACAATGTTTTTTATTTGATCCGGTCCTTTTTTTAACAAGGCTTTAACATAAGCTACAGTTGAAGGGTTGCCGGTATCTATAACGTAAAGAGTATTATCAATGAGCTTTAAATGTGTTATTTCGTCGGTCTGGACGTAAAAAGTTTTTCCGGCCAGGATCTCTTTGACATAGCCGGGGTTAGCGTAAGCGCGGTGGCTGGCTACTGTTTTTTGTGTAAAAAGTTCTTTTTTATTAATAAAAACCAGTTTGTCGCTGTTAATATATTCGGCTATTTTTTTGAGTGTGTGGTCAATATTTTTTTTGACCTCTGGCGAAAGTTCTGTTCTTTTGGCTAGTTCTTGGTGCGTCCGCGCTAGTTGTTTGAGCAGTTTAGCCTGGTTCATTTTGGTTGTTTCAACTATTTCGTATTTAACATCTTTTCTGAAGAGTTCGGGTAAAATAGAACAGGTTTCATCGGCATTTTTGCCCATGCCGGCAGTAGTTATTAGTGCTGGTAACTGTAGGGCCGCTTTAAAATTATGAAGTCGGACAGTCAATTTGTTTCCTTGAAAACGCTGGCTAAACTCTTTGCCGGTCGGGCAGACCAGATAATTGGTAATGAACTGCAGATCAGCAGTGGAAGAGGCATTAATAATAACCTCATCAACATCGGCCAAGGTGGTCCCTTGTTCCATTAACTGGAGCAAGGCCTTGCCAATAGCTACGCCGTCACGGGAAAGAAGTGTTAATTCTGCTTTATTGTTAAATTTCTTAAGTGCCAGATGTTCGGACGGAATAATTGTGCCGTAGGTTTTTGGTGCGAATTTGGCAATATTTCGGCGTGGCACCTTAAAACTGGTGAGATCGGAGAATATAATTTGTTTATTATTAATTATCATAACTGATCATTTATCGTAACCGGCAGTCTGTTTGTTGCAAAGAATAATTATATATAGTGAAATTGATGAATTGTGGTCTTGATCTGTCAAGGCGTTGACATTTTAAAGGTTTTTAATCTTGGCTAATTAGTATTAAAATAACACGAAATTTTATAAGCAAAGGAGTTACTATGACAGAAGAAAAAGGATTGAATAAACCGGTAAAACTGAAAGCAGATCTCGCTGAATTTTTAGGTGCCAAAGAATTGCCGCGCACAGAAATAACTAAAAAACTCTGGGATTATATTAAAGCCAATAAATTACAGACCAAGACGGCCAATGGTAAGCCGGAAAATGCCGGTAAATTTATTGTAGCTGATGCCAAATTGCTTAAAGTTTTTAAGAATACTAAAACTACTAGCAAAACCGGCAAAGTTACAGATTTTACAAAATTGCAGGAAGGTCAAACTATCGATATGATGCAGGTCGCTTCGGTAGTGAGCGCTAATATAGAATAATCGCTATATTTTTTGAATTTTAATTTTAAAGGCGGTGCAGTAATTGCACAGCCTTTTGTTTATAAGGTGTTTAAAAAATAACTTTTAAAATTTATAAACTCAGTTATAATTTCCGGACTATGATAAATAAAAAAATATTAGTTTTCATGACCGCGTTTTTATTTTTGTTATTGACCGGCTGTGGCGTAGAAAATACCGAGGCTTTAAAAAAAATTAAAACGGTGGCAGTCCCTGCGCTAATTGCTGATCTGACAATTGGTCAGGAATATATTGATAAGCTGGAAGTTAATAAACAGGTCATTAATTCGGTAGAAATTAATAAGAATTTACTGGCCGACCTAACGGCCGAGGAAAAAAAGTATTTAACCGGACTGCTGGTTAATATTAATAATATTTTCTTTAAGAGTTTAAAACTTTCACAGCGTTCGCCTTTTTCTGTTGCGGAAAATGCCAAATTAAAGTCAGACATGCACTGGTATATTCCGGATAATAAACTCAATTTTAATTATAATAAAACGGCAATTAAAGAGTTTTGCCGGCAAAATGATTGTGATGCGGTCGCCAGAGTTAAAACACAATTTGTCAGAACTCGTTATGCCGAGGTCTATAATTTAAAATTTGCGCATCGGGCCAAAGTAAAATGCCAGGTTGATCTTTATGATCAAAACGGGCAGAAAGTTTTTGCCAAAGAGTTTTGGGGTGAGTCAGAAAAACTGATCCCCGCCTATGATTTTTTTCTGGCTAAGCTGGCCAGCAAAGAAGATCTGGCAAAATACAATGATATTCGCAATGGTTTCACTCTGCGTGACTCTATGCAGGAACTTTATAAGGAAGCAGCTGTTAATCTGCAAAAAGAGATCGAGCGTTACCTGAGCGTAGTGGACGATATAAAGAACGACAAGTATTGATCTAGTGCATATCGGTTATTTACAATTGCCTTTTTGGGGAGTATATTCTGCCTCGAAATATCCGAAAGAAGGTGTCTTTTGCCAGCAGTTTTTTTGCTGATGATCTCTAATGTTTTTATGACTTTTGCCTGGTATGGCCATTTGCGCTTTAAAAGCAAGCCGTTAATGGCGGTTATTTTGGTCAGCTGGCTGATCGCCTTTTTGGAATATTGTTTTCAAGTGCCGGCTAACCGCCTTGGTTCGCAATACTTTACCACCGCGCAGTTGAAAATAATCCAAGAAGTAATTACCTTAGTTGTTTTTTCTCTTTTTTCTATATTTTATTTAAAAGAGGAATTTAAGTGGAATTATTTAGTGGCATTTATTTTTATTTTTCTTGCGGTGATCTTTGTTTTTAAAAAGAGCTAATAGTTGTTAGAATCTTTTAATGCCGTCAGTATCAATAATTATCCCTGTTTATAATAGGACCGCTGTTTTTAAAAGAGCTGTAGAGTCTGTTCTTGCACAGACTTATCGTGATTTTGAATTGATAATTGTTGACGATGGCTCAACAATTGATGTTAAAAAATATCTGCCGATAGATCCCAGAATTAAATTTATCAAACAAAAACACCGCGGTGTCAGTGCCGCCCGCAACAAAGGCCTTAAGCTGGCACAAGGCCAATATATCTGTTTTCTCGATTCCGACGACCGCTGGCTGCCGAAAAAATTAGAAAAACAGCTAGCTTATTTGCGCCAGCATCCGGAGTTTGTTATTGCGCAAACCGAAGAGATCTGGCTGCGCAATGGTCAGCGCGTTAATGCCATGAAGAAACATGCCAAAGAAGCCGGTGATATTTTTGAGCGCTCATTGGAACTTTGTCTGGTCTCACCTTCGGCGGTGATCATCAAAAAAGAGCTTTTAAATGAGGTTGGTTTTTTTGATGAAACATTGCCCGCCTGCGAAGATTATGATCTCTGGTTGAGAATTACCGCCAAATATCCTGTTGGTTTGTTAAAGGAAAATTTAATAGAAAAATATGGCGGTCATGCCGATCAACTCTCGCATCTCTATCCGGTTATGGATAAATTTAGAGTAAAAAGTATCCGCAAATTACTGAGGGAAAGTGCTCTTCTACCCCGGCAAAGAGGCCAGGCGTTAAATGTTTTGGCACAAAAGAGCCGGGTTATTGCCCAAGGGGCCTGGAAGCGCAAAAAATTTTTAACCGGTATCTATTATTTTTTATTGTCTGCGCATTCATCAAATCGTTACGCCCTGTTATAATTAGGCAATGAAATTAAAACTAATTATTTTTTCAGTGGTTTTTTTGAATTTTTTAGCGGCGTTAAATTATTATCCGCAACAGAAGGTAAGAAATTATAATGACGAGGTGCTTATCAGCGCTGCTTATTTAATAGATAAAAATGCCACGGTCACTAAAGATATTACAATGATCTATCTGGAAGTGCAAAATAACTCAGATCATTCGCTGCGTTTTGAGCCCAATTACAATAGTTATTTAAAGGATGAAAAAGGGGGTTATTATTATAGAAAAAAGATCGAATCTCCTAACTTATTTAAAGATGGTTTTATTGAAAAAGGGGAGAAAAGGACCGGCTTTTTATATTTTAAAACAGCCTGGCGCGAACCGCGTTCTTTCGAGCTGACCATTAGAACTATTCGTTTATATGATCGTGAAAAAAACAATGTTTCTTTGAACTGGTTTTTTTTGCCAGATGTCTCCGCTAATGCCGGCTTAATTGAGAGCGTTGAACTGGAGGATCTGGCATCTTATCCGGTGCAAGCCGATACTTTTAAGGCACCGAACTATGAGGAGAATTTAAGACTGGCTAAAATGGAAAAACCTGCCGTTGATCAGTTGGAATATAAAATAGAGTTGCCGCAAAGAGCGGTGCGCGGCGAGAATATTAAGTTTGTAGTTTATCCTCCTACGGTGGCCGATACCGAAAGTGTAACTTTTTTAATTGGTGTTTCCAATTATGTTGATCTGCATAAAAGTGCCGACGGCTCATTTGTCGGGTATTTTAGAGTGCCGGAAAATTTTGAAGCAGGGCTCTATGTCTGTTCTTTTTACCTGAGGTTAAAAGACGGCTCACGCACTATTCGTCAGCAGAATTTGCAGATAACAGATTTTTATAGAAAATAAATAGCGATAATGATCATTAAAATAAAATATCTTGGGCATTCTTGTTTTTATTTGGAGTCTTATGATGGCGGCAAATTAATTGTTGACCCCTATTACGACAATGCCGGATATACAATGCCGGCAATTTCTGCTGACATTGTAATTATTTCTCATCTGCATCCAGCACACAGCTGTGCGGAAGCCGTTTCCGGCACTCCGGCGGTTATTTACGGGCCGGGCTACCGCGAGGTTGGACAGGTTAAGATTGAGGGTTTTCTCTCTTATCATGATGCCGTGCAAGGCCGGCAGTATGGCCTGAATACTATTTTTACCTGGAGTATGCGCGCGGTCAGGTTCTGTCATTTTGGCGATCTTGGTGTTTTGCCGGACGAAGCGCTTTTAAATAAGATCGGACCGCTGGATGTGGCGTTTATCCCTATTGGCGGGCGCAATACACTTGCGCCGGCCGAAGTGGAGAGTTTGCTGGCAAAGCTCAATGTTAAATATGTTGTCCCTATGAAATATAAAACAAAATATAACAGCCGGGAAAAATATGGACTGGACGATTTTTTAAGAGATAAAAAAGATTTAGTAGTGGCGGCGAACAAAAATGAGTTTATAATAGATCGCAAAGCGCTGCTGTCTAAAGAGAAAAAAGTAGTGGCGTTGGAATATCTAGAACCGGCAGGAAAGGGGAAAAACCTTGCGCAAAGCTAAAGAATTATTGGGCGGACAGGCTCTCATTGAAGGGGTTATGATGAAAGGGCCGGACAGTGTGGCCTGTGCTGTTTATAATCCGGACAAAGAACTTATTCTTAAAAAAGAAAAATTTAAGCCACTTTCTAAAAAATATCCTTTTTTAGGCTGGATTTTCATTAGAGGGTTTGTCAATCTTTTAGAAATGATGGTGCTGGGTTTTAAAATGCTGACTTATTCGGCGGAGATCGCCATGCCGGAGGAGTCTGCCAAACAGTCAAAGTACGAAATGCCGCTCTCTATTTTTGTTGCTGTTATCTTTTTTGTGGCTCTTTTTATTTTGCTGCCGGCCAGCGGTTTTGAGCAGCTTAAAAAACATGTTGATAATACGGTGCTGTTAAATGTTCTAGAAGGTTTAATTCGGATAACTATTTTTTTTCTTTATCTTTTATTGATCAATTTATCTAAAGACATTAGAAGGGTCTTTGGCTTTCATGGGGCGGAACATGCTACGGTGTTTGCTTATGAGGCGGGAGAAGAGTTAACGGTTAAGAATGTTAAAAAGTATTCAGTTTTGCATCCGCGCTGCGGCACTTCTTTTTTATTAGTTGTTTTAATTGTTTCTATTGTGGTCTTTACTTTTTTAGGCCGGCCGGAATTATGGCAACGTGTTTTGTATAAATTATTGCTTTTGCCGTTGGTTTCTGGTATTGCTTATGAGTTTATTCGGCTAGTCAACCGTTTGCCACGTCCGCTGCTGCTGTTTTTTCTTTGGCCTGGTTTGTTATTGCAAAAATTAACGACCCGTCGGCCGGATAACGATATGATCAAAGCGGCTATTGAAGCCTTAAAACAGGTCAAGCGTGTTTAAATAGAGCCTTTTAAAAGCGCCCGGGTATGAGATATAATTGCCGACTTATTTTGATGTTGATATAAGGAATACTTGAAAATGTTTAGCAGATTGGAAGATATTGAAAAAAAATTTAATGATCTAGAAGCGGAACTGGCTAATCCTGAGGCGGTTTCCGATATTAAGCGCTATCGCGAACTAATGTGTAAACATAGTGAGCTCAAAGAAATTGTTGATAAATTCCGTGAGTATAAAATAGTTAAAAATAATTATGTTGAAGCGGAAGAGATCTTAACGGACAGCTCGGCAGATAAAGAATTGCGTGAAATGGCCAGAGCGGAATTAGATGAAAGTAAAGAGAAAATAGAAGTTCTGGAAGATGAGCTGAAAATATTATTAGTGCCGAGGGATCCTAACGATAAAATGAACGCTGTTCTGGAGATCAGGCAGGGAACAGGCGGTGAAGAGGCTGCATTGTTTGCCGCTAATTTATTGGAAATGTATCATCGCTATGCTGAAAAAAATAAATGGCAGTTCAATGTTGTTGATTTTCATGAGGCAGACCAGGGTGGTGTTAAAGAAGCTATTGTTGAAATAGTTGGTGACGGGGTCTATGGCAAAATGAAGTATGAGTCCGGCACACACCGTGTTCAGCGTGTGCCAGAGACCGAGGCTTCCGGACGTATTCATACATCGGCGGCAACCGTGGCTATTATGCCAGAGGCCGAAGAGATCGACCTGCACATTGAGCCTAAAGACCTGCGGATAGATACTTTTCGCGCTTCCGGAGCCGGCGGTCAGCATATCAACAAAACAGACTCGGCAGTGCGTATTACGCATCTTCCTACCGGCACTGTTGTAGAGTGTCAGGATGGGCGTTCTCAGCACCAGAATAGAGATTCGGCCATGCGAGTTTTAAAAGCGAGAATTTATGAGCAAATGGAAGCAGAGCGCTTAAAAAAAGAGAAAGATCTGCGCAAAATGCAGGTCGGTTCAGGTGACCGTTCGGAAAAGATCAGAACTTATAACTATCCGCAGAGCAGAGTGACAGATCATCGTATTGGCTTGACAACACATAATTTAGAAGAAGTTTTGAACGGCAATTTGTTTGAATTTACCGAAGCGCTAATTACCGCTGACCGTTTAGCTAAATTGCAAAATGCCCAGTAGTGTCAAAGTTTGGAATATTTTAGAAATATTAAAATGGTCGGAAAGTTTTTTGCGCGACAAAGGATTTCCTTTTGCCCGCAGTGAAGCAGAGCAGCTTTTAATGGCGGTTCTCAACTGCGAGCGGATCGATCTTTATACCCGTTACGACCGGCCGTTGGAAAAATCGGAGCGTGAAAAATACCGGGAGTTTATCTTGCGCCGCGCCAAAAATGAGCCGGTGCAGTATATTACCGGCTTTACTTATTTTATGGGTTTAAAATTTCAAGTTGATCGCAAGGTTTTGATTCCCCGTCCCGATACTGAAATTTTAGTGGAAACTGTTGTTGAGGCGGCGAGAAGTGTTTTTAAGGATAAGTCTTTGACAATAATTGACATCGGTACTGGCTCTGGGGCTATTGCCGTTGCGCTGGCCGCTCTTTTAAAAAATGTTT
>CAYUXF010000003.1:0-2723 GCA_964448755.1 uncultured bacterium | reverse complement strand
GGTACTGGCTCTGGGGCTATTGCCGTTGCGCTGGCCGCTCTTTTAAAAAATGTTTCTGTTATTGCTCTAGATATTTCTGATGAAGCATTGAAAATAGCGGCGCAGAATGCCCAGGTCAATAAAGTTGCCGATCGTATCTCTTTTTGCCGGTCCAATCTTTTGACTGGTTTAATTCATCAGCAGATTAATGATGATGTGGTTTTGGTTTCCAATCCACCATATATTTCTGGGAGAGACTATGAAAAGCTGCCGACTGAGATCAAACAATTTGAACCGGCTAAAGCGTTGCTTTCTGGTGAAGATGATGTGGTTTTTTATAGGCAAATAGTTGATCAAGCGGCGATCTGCGGTACAAAATTAAAAGGTATTTTTTTTGAGGTTGGTTACGATCAGGCGGCGCGGGTTAAAGAGATAATTTTTCAAAAATATCACAAGCCGGCGCTGGTAAGAAAAGACCTTGGTGGAAATAACCGCGTGGTGTATACTTTTATAGAGTAAAAAGTTCTGTTTAAAGGAAAATTGGCTTAATATTACCAGGGGGGGCAAAAATGAAGAAGTTATTCTTTGTTTTTTTTCTATTAATAAATTCTTTGTTTGCAATAATTCCCGATGTTGAGCTAGCGTTGCGTGCTGAAGAATATGATAAAGCGCTCTGGTATGCTCAGCAGGCTTATTATTTGGCGTCAGATGAGAATCTGCCGGAAATTTACTATTACTTAGGTGTCGCTTATGCCGGGTTAAATAGAGATCAATTAGCACAAAAGGCATTTGATTTGTTTTTCAATACTTCATTTGATCTGGATAAAGCTTATAAGATAGCGGAATATCATCAAGAAAAAAAGGCTTTGCCGCAGGCCTTGTCTGCCTATGAAAAGATCTTGCTTAAGTACCCTGAGCAAAAAACTGCGCGTGAAGAAGCCGGTAAACTTTATTTTTTAAGCCAGGAATATAAGAAAACTATTGCACTGTTGTCCGAAATATTAAAAGAAAATCCGGAGCGAGCAAATCCGCTGGCTTATTATGTCGGCAAAAGCTATTATTTGCTGCAGGATAAAGGGAATGCGGAAACATATTTAAAAATGGCTCAGGGCCGTGGTTACAATGAAGCGGATATGTACTATACACTTGGTTTGATCAATATTGATAATGGGTTTTATCGTGAAGGGACTGAAAGTATTATTAAGGGCAGCAAGGTTTCTTTTGATCCCGTGCCGCCCGCTGTTTATTTTAATTTGGGCATTGCTTACGCTAAACTTGGCGAGCATGCCCTGGCTGAAGAATCCAGTAAAAAAGCTATTGAAGCAGGGTATAACAATGTTGGCGTCTATATTAACTATGCCACTAGCGCCGTCAAGAATCAGCGTTATCCGCAGATCATAGAGGTACTAGAACCTAAATACAATAACTTTGCAAATAACAGTAAGTTTGTCTATTTGCTGGCAATTTCTTATGATGCGCTTGGTCAAACTAATAAAGCCATTGATGCCTATCAACGGGTAATTGATCTTGACCCTTCACAGGAAGAATTAATTAGAGAAAAAATGGATATGTTGATGAAAAATGCCGGGCAATAAACCAAAACTTTTATTACATGTTTGTTGTGCTCCCTGTGCTACCGCGGTAATAGAAAGACTTTTGCCTGACTTTGATCTGGCTCTATACTTTTATAATCCTAACATTCAGCCAATAGCTGAGTACTTAAAGCGCCGGACGGCAGTTGTTAAGCTTGGCGAAATTGCCGGCCTGAAGGTCTTTGCTGACGATAACGATGATGAGGCGCGGTGGATGTCGGCGGTAAGTGGTTTAGAAAACGAGCCGGAAGGTGGCAAGCGCTGTGCTCTTTGTATCGCTCTGCGCATTGATAAAACTGCTAAATTTGCTGCCGTGCAGAATTATGCCTTTTTTGCTACGACGCTCTCTATTTCGCCACATAAAAGTCTAGAGCAAATCCATTCAGCCGGATATCTGGCCTCTGAACAGAATGGCGTAAAGTATCTGGCGGAAAATTTTAAAAAGCAAGACGGATATAAAAGAAGCATTGAGCTTACAAAGCAATATTTATTATATAGGCAAAATTACTGTGGTTGTTTGTATGCAAAAAAAGTATAGTCAGCTGTTAAAAAAAAGACCGGCTGAGTTATAATGTTTTTATAGGCATTCAGGCTAAAAAATAGAGCAAAAAAATTTTAGAAAACTGCTTGATTTTGTATTTTGGCTGTGATAGTATCATCGCCTCTGTCCGTAGCTCTTTGATATATTATAATATATCCAAAAACAGCCAAGTGAAGTTGTTTTTGGCCAAGATCTAAAAATAATACAACGCGAGCATTTATTATAATGCTGATCATTGCGCAGGAATTTTGCGCCCGCGTAGCTCAGTTGGTAGAGCACATCCATGGTAAGGATGGGGTCACCAGTTCAATCCTGGTCGTGGGCTCCAGACTTATACAATAACTTATTATAGTGTTAAAATAGTTCGATTTTAAAAAACAAAAAATTATTTAGGAGGAAGAAATGGCAAAAGAAAAATTTAATAGAAATAAGCCGCACGTTAATGTGGGTACTATTGGTCACGTTGACCACGGTAAAACAACATTAACTGCCGCGATCACAAAGGTATTGGCCGATAAAGGTCTGGCTGAGTTCAAAGAATTTGGCGCTATCGATAATACACCAGAAGAAAGAGAAAGACTTAACGGAGCTGACCCTTCTATTATTCGTGG
>CAYUXF010000002.1:50337-58747 GCA_964448755.1 uncultured bacterium | reverse complement strand
GTTTGAGTTATGGATTTACAAGTAATTACGCTAACTTATGATTTTTTAAAATATCTAATTCCAATTGTTGCCAAATTTCCCAAAAATCAAAGATACTTAATTGGAGAAAGAATAGAAAAAATATCTTTAGATATTTTGGAAAACCTAATTGAAGCAAGATATACAAAAAACAGAACAGAAATATTAAGAAAAACGAATATTTTATTGGAAAAACTAAGATATCTTGTTCGAATAGCTATGGATCTTAAGTTGATAAGCATAAAAAGATATGAACATATAGCAAAATTGTTAAATCAAATTGGGGTACAGTTAGGCGGTTGGCTGAAATCCGCACGGTAATTTATTATGAAAAGCCACAAAAATATTTTCAAACAGATCGTCTCTTTTGAAAATTTACTGCTGGCAGCACAAAGAGCGCAAAAATCTAAAAGATTTAAAAATGAAGTTCTAAAATTTAACTATAACCTGGAGGCAAATCTTTTAGATTTGCAAAACGAGTTAATTTCAGAAACATATGTGCCGGGAGAATATAGAACTTTTTATATCAATGACCCAAAGCACCGTAAAATAAGTGCCGCACCATACAAAGACAGAGTTATTCACCATGCTATCTGCAACATCTTGGCACCGCACTGGGATAGGTCGATGATTTATGATAGCTATGCCTGTCGCAAAAATAAAGGGACGCATCTGGCAATAGAGAGATTTACCAAATTTGCCAGAAAAAACAGATATGTTTTGAAATGTGATATCAGTAAATTCTTTGATTCTATTGAACATAGTATTTTGAAGTATTATTTGTTTGGAAAAATAAAAGAACATAAAGTAATGAATCTATTAAATAAAATAATTGATTCGACTAATTCAAATCAAGGATTACCAATAGGCAATCTGACCAGTCAGTGGTTTGCAAATATTTACCTCAGTGAGTTTGATTGGTTTATTAAACAAGAATTAAAGTGTGAATATTACATTCGTTATATGGATGATTTTGTGTTTTTTAGTAATTCAAAACAAGAGCTCAGCAATATTTTACATATTATTAAAAACTACCTGGCAAAAATTAACTTAAGCTTAAAAGATAATCATTGCCAGATTTGGCAAACGGCTATGGGTGTAAATTATTTGGGTTTTAAAATATTTCCTACGCATAGAGTTCTCTTAAAAAGGAATATTCATCGGGTTAAAAGGCGATTGGGATATTTTCAAAAAAAATATGCAGAAAATAAAATTTCTTTAGATGAAATAAGGCAATCTTTAGCGAGCTGGCTTGGTCATGTAAAGTGGGGTGATAATTATCAACTAACTAAAAGTTTAATGGAAAAATATAGTTTTTATAGGGAATAAGGATTCAGGCAATAATCGCGTCCTGCGCGGTGGTTCTTGGAACAATAATAATGACAAGAACTTACAGTCCGCTTATCGTAACAACAATGAGCCTGACAATCGTGACAATAACAACGGCTTCCGCCTGGCCAGTACGTTCCTTTTAAGAGTCAATATTTTTACGGAAATATTGAGATTACTGGAACAGTTCCGCCTTATTTCCTGTGTTGATTGATAAATCAGCCAAACAGAAAAAAGTTCTTGTCTGATTAGTAAACTAGTTTTGAAAGTCAGGCAAGAGTACCAGCAAAATCAAAAACCTCAAAGGTAGCCTTTTTTGATTTTGCTGGGTTAGGTAATAAATTCATTGATGGTAGAGATTTAATTGTGTTAAACTTTATCAGCGGTTGGATAAAAAACTAAACGGTCCGCCATTTTCGCAAAAGCGAAAATGAGATGCGATAGCATCGTGTGAACGAAGTGAACGCGGGGGCTGCAAGGTTCCTGAGCGAAGCGAAGGGTTCTTACCTCCTCCGCCACGCGTAACAGATTGTAAATTTCCCCGTTTTTTTTGCCTTTTATTTTCAAAATTGACCACAAATTTTTAAACTCAACCGACAACTGCACGTCGCCGTTATTTGCTCTCTGTAAATTGATGCTCCGAGAGCCTTGTTTTTCCTCGATCCCCCCGCTTTGAATTGTGCTGTTTTTTGCACACCGCAGGCTTGTTGCCTGCTGAGACTTCCTCTGCGACTTGTGGTCGCTATCGGTCGCTTTGAGTTTGAGGTTCGAGCCGACTTTTTCGAGGAAATCACGCTTTGCAAACAGATCAGCGGTTTCTAATGCTTTTTTTGCTGTAGGTAGGACATTTATAAAATCTGTCAAAAGTTCGAGCCAATAAAAAGGAGAAAAATGCTACTTGATACATTGTCAGTTACTTTATTAATGTGTTGTTAACCCAATATCGGCATCTACAATAAATACTAGCAGTATCTAGTATTTATTGTAGATGTGTGGTATATTATTTACATGTCAAAATACATTATTCGCGATTTTGTAAATATTCTAGAAAAAAGACTAAAAGAATCAAGTCCATTGATTCAGGTTGTTTTAGGTCCAAGACAGGTTGGAAAAACCACAGGAATTAAACAACTTTTGGATAAAATTAAAACGCATAGTATTTATGCTTCTGCTGATGATGTTATTTCACCGGGAAGAGAATGGCTTTTAGAAAACTGGCAAAAAGCTTTATTGCAGGGAGCAGGCACTGTTTTAATTATTGATGAGGTTCAAAAAATACCAAATTGGTCAGAAAGCATAAAAAAGCTCTGGGACGAACAAGGCAAAGAAAAAATAAAATGTGTTTTGCTTGGCTCTAGTTCTTTAATGCTTCAAAAAGGATTAACTGAAAGCTTAGCAGGAAGATATGAGTTAATTCGTGTTTATCACTGGAGTTTTGCAGAATCGAAAGAAGCATTTAATTATAGCTTAGAACAATATCTTTCTTTTGGAGGATATCCAGGTTCCGATCCTTTCAAAAAAGATTTTAAACGCTGGTACAGTTATATTAAAGAATCAATTATTGAGGCCGTTATTGGAAAAGATATTTTAAACTTTAGGCAGATTTTAAAACCGGCATTATTTAGGCAGGCTTTTGAAATACTGTGTCATTATCCAGCGCAAGAAATAAGCTATAGTAAATTATTAGGACAATTACAGGATAAAGGAAATACAGATTTAATTAAACATTATATTGAACTTTTTGAAGGAGCCTTTCTTTTTAAAACTATTTCTAAATATAGCAAAAAACCTTATAAAAAGAAGTCATCAAGTCCTAAAATTTTACCACTTTGTCCAGCCTTATATACAATTACTCAAGATCAAGATGTTGTCAAAGATCCCGTTAGAAAGGGTCGTCTTTTTGAACTAGCTGTAGGAAATGTTCTTACTAGATTGCCAGGAGAACTTTATTATTGGCGAGAAGGCAATAATGAAGTTGATTACATTTATTCATTTGGCAACGATTTATATGCGATAGAAGTTAAATCTGGCACAAAAAAATTCAATAAGGGATTAACTGAAATTTTAAAAGTATTTCCAAAAATAAAACAGCTAGTTATAGATTATGATATGTTTGAAAAATTTGATAAAGATCCAGAAGTTTTTTTACAAAAACTAGCTATTTAATTCACTAAATTAAAAAAATCCCGTTTAATAAATAGCATAAAAACCGCTTTTGTCAGTTTTCAAGTATCTTTCCGTTTTTACTATTTCTGTCTCTTTTAAAAATATTTTTCTGGTTCCTGAGCGAAGTGAAGGGTTCTTCCCTCCTCCGCCATTTACAATGATAGTATCAAATGATATTCCCTGGTAAGACTCACCACTAACAGATGTCGTGCCCTAAAAGCTTATTAAGCCCGTTCTTTTAATTTAAAAATCACTAACAGTAAATTACAGGCCAGGCTGAAACTATTGGCTAAAATAATTGGCAGTTCTTGGAGCAGAATACCGTAAATCAGCCAGAGGCTAATGCCTACAGAGAGCATGAGCGGCTGTAATATAGAAACATCTTTGCTGTTTCCGGTTTGTAATATCTTAATGATTTGCGGCAAAAAGCCTAGCGAGGTGATGATACCTGCTACAGAGCCAATTAATAAAATCATGAGAGTCTCCTTGTAGACTTATTTTACTAATATAACATGAGCGTTTAACTATAAAAAGAGAGGTTGGAAGATAGTTTGTTTTAAAAGGGATTTGATAACATGGAGCATGTTACAAAAGGTCAATTGGAAGTGCAAATTAGTGAGGCTATTATTGAATTCAAGAAAGAGTGCTAGCTGCACATTAAGTAATTAGGTTCGTTATTTCTTTAATACTTGCTGCAATATGATCAGGCTGACAGATCAATTCTTGCTGGTGTTTCTGGCCATGGCCAGAAAGGACATAGATCGATTTTATGCCGGCATTCTTAGCCAGTTCAATATCTGAAGGATGATCGCCAATCATATAAGATTTTTTTAGGTCGATGTCATACTGTTGGCAGGCTTGCTCTATGAAAAAGGTGCTGGGCTTGCGGCACTGACATCCATCTTTGTTGGTGTGAGGACAATAATAAAGCTGTTCTATTTTAATGTTTTCTTTGGCTAGAGTTTCTAAAAAATATTTATTGAATTTTATAAAATCTTGTTCAGAAAAATATCCGTAGCCGATCCCAGCTTGATTGGTAATAATGAAAAGCAGGAAATATTTTTGTAGTTCACGCAAGGTTTCTAGTGCGCCGGGGATAAAGATCAAATCTTTTTTCTTGTAAATATATCCCAGGTCTTCATTGATAGTGCCATCGCGGTTTAAAAAAAGTGCTGGTTTCATTTTTTATTGATCTTTAGTTATTTGCCCGGCCGCTTTATAGAGTCTGTTCATGATGGCGCGGCCTAAGCCGATCTCTGGTATCGCTTCTGCAATTATAATATCTAAGTCGGCTTGATCTAAGCGATGCAAGGCAGCAAAGAGATTAGCAGCCGCTTCACATAAATCGCCTGCTGGTGAGAGGATTTCCAGAACATCATAATTGATATTTTGCGGTGCTTTACTTAAGACTAAGAGCCCTGTTTTTTTATCGCGACTGATTTTTTGATCTAATCCAATTCTAATAGGCGTATGTGGAGAATAGTGGTATTTAAGCTGGCCTGGCGCATGAGGGTCGCTAGAAGTTGTTTTTTTATTAATAGGTCCAATAGTATTTTCTATCTCTTCAAGAGATAGACCGCCAGGTCTTAGCAGTGTGGCTGTATCATCAGTTAGTTCTATTATAGTAGATTCAAGTCCAATAGTAGTTGGGCCGCCATCAATAATTAGTTCGACTTTATTGCCAAGCTGGTCCCGCACATGTTGAGCGGTAGTTGGACTTAAATAACCAAACGGGTTGGCGCTTGGTGCCGCAATAGGGGTCCGGGCTAATTCAATGAGTTTCAGTGCCAGAGGATGCTGCGGCATTCTGATCGCCACGGTATCCAGCCCCGCAGTAACCAGATCTGGTACGATCTTTTTTTTAGGAAGGACCAGTGTTAGGGGTCCGGGCCAGAATTTTTTTATAAGTATTTCTGCTTTTGGCGGCAGGGTCTGACAGAGTTTATTGAGCCAGCCTGTATTGGCAATATGGACAATAAGAGGATCGAAGGTTGGCCGGTTTTTGGCCGCAAATATTTTAGCTACAGCTAAAGGGTTAAGCGCGTCTGCGCCGAGGCCGTAGACGGTTTCTGTAGGGAACGCAACCAGGCCGCCAGTGTTAATGATCTGTGCCGCCTGCTCTAGTTCGTTAGTTATTTTATTGATCATGCCCAAATGTTACTTTATTATTTATATTCAGTCGAGACAGCAGAATGTTTTTAAATAATATGGACAGCATGATATAATTTTTTAGTTAAAATAATTAGGAGGTTCTTATGGATTTTTCTATTCCATTCCAAAAAGCCTGGTTAGCTTTCAAAAATAATTTTTTAGATCTGATGGTCGGTTATTTGATCATGCTGGCCGGTTCTGCCGTAAGTTTAGGTATTTTGTTTCCCGGTTTATATGCGGGTTATGTTCGGCTGATGCTTGGAACGCTGCGTAAAAAGAAAATAAATCCTTCTCTGGTTTTTGAGGGTTTTGATCAGTATTGGAATATGCTGGGCTTTTTTATTTATTCTTCATTAATTTTATCACTACTCTCTTTAACAGTAGTTGGTATTATTCCATCAATGTTAATAGCTGCCTGGTGGATGTATGCCGGTATTTTTATTGCTGATAAGAAATTTTTTATTAATAAATCTATGGCGGCAAGTAAAAAGATCGTCAGAAAGAACAATGTCTGGCTACACTTTATTTTTTGTGTTATTGTCGGGATCATCGGCAGTTCTGGTTTTTCGCTGGCTTATATTGGCGGTTTAGTCACTATGCCTTTTTCTATGCTGGTACTCTGCGCTGCGTATGAGATGGAAAGTAAATAGCTTTTAGCTCGTTGTATTTTTAATTTTATCAATTCCGATATTTCTAAAAATATTTGAGTTTATTGTTAGCTTAATATTATTAGTATTATTAAGTGTAATTTTTTTTATTTGTTATTGAAAGAAAAGAGGATAATTATGCGCGTTGGTTTAATGGGTTTTGGTAAGGCAGGTAAAGCAGTCGCTTCTGTTCTGCTTGAAACAGACGATCATCATTTGGAATGGGTCGTGCGCAGGTCTAAGAAATTGGAACATCGTTCCGTACCGGAATTTTTTGGCGTTGATGCAAAAGAACCAGGTTTAATTTATTCTATGCATGAATACACTGCTGCCGAATTATTGGAAAAGCATCCGGTGGATGTTATTGTTGATTTTTCTTCAGCTGATGGCCTGGACTATTATGGCGAAGCGGCCAGAGCTAACGGTATTATTATTCTCAGTGCGATATCTTCTTATCCGGCAGAAAAAATTAAATATTTAAAAAAAATAGCTCAATTTACCAGGGTCTTATATTCTCCAAATATTACAATTGGTATTAATTTTTTAATTGTAGCAGCCAGAGTGCTAAAAAAAATAGCGCCCTATACCGATATTGAGATCATTGAAGAACATTTTAAGACCAAGCCGGAGATTTCCGGTACAGCAAAAATTATAGCTTCTAAATTAGAGCTAGAGGAAAAAGATATTAAAACTATTAGAGCTGGTGGTATTATTGGCGTTCATGAAATTTTATTTGGATTTCCTTATCAGGTAGTTAGATTAAGACATGAGTCAATTTCCCGTGAAGCTTTTGGTAACGGCATTTTATTTGCCATGAAGAATATTAAAAATGTCGGCAATGGATTTTATAATATGGAAGATCTCCTGATCCCTTATTTTAATGAGGAGAGTACGAATTTGGTAGAAAAGCAAAAGAAGAAAAGACCCTGGTGGCGGTTTTGGCGATAATATTAAAAATAAATATCTCTTTCCCCTTGATCAATAGTATCTAAATTCTTTTGAATATTATCTCTTAGTTTTTGATTATCTATTTCTGAAACTATTTTTTTGATCAGCTCTTCTCCCTTGGCTTTAGTTGCCGGTTTGGCAAAATCATCTAGATATTCTTTGAATGTAAATAAAGCATTGGGCATGCAGTATTGTTTAATTAAGCCAGGTTTGGCCAGGTCCATAAAGTCGTTGCCAATTCTTCCTTTGCGGTAACAGCCGGTACAGAAAGAAGGGATATATTCTTTGTCTATAATAGAAGAAATTACTTCATCTAGACTGCGATGATCGCCAAGTGAGAATTGGCTGCCTGTAGCGGGGGCTTCTTCGGCGTAAGCGCCCGGGTTTGTGCGTGAACCGGCCGAGATCTGGCTGACGCCGTAGTTAAATAACTCGCCGCGCATTTCTTCTGTTTCGCGGGTGCTTAAGATTATTCCGGTGTAGGGGAGGGCGATGCGGATGATCGCAATTATTTTTTTAAAGTCATCGTCACTGAGCGGGAAAGGTATTTTATTGGTAAATGGTGCACCTTCAGCTGGCTCAATTCGGGGAAAACTTATGGTATGTGGTCCGCAGCCAAAAACTTTTTCTAAATGAGCGGCGTGTTCTAATAAAGCTAAAATTTCAAAACGATAATCGGCTAAACCAAAGAGTACACCAAGGCCGACATCGTGAATGCCTGCGGCCATAGCCCGGTCCATAACGTTTAAGCGATATTCGTAATCTGCTTTAGGTGTGCCGGCCGGATGATATTTTTTATAAAGAACTGGATCATAAGTTTCTTGGAAACAAACATAAGTGCCGATCTTTTCGGCGCTTAATTTTTTAAAATCCTCAACAGAGACCGGGGCTAGTTCTAAATTAATTCTGCGGACATAGTTTTTGCCTTCGCGGACGGCATAAACCGTGCGGATAGCTTCACACATATAGTCCGTGCTGTTCTCGGCTGTTTCGCCGCAAATCAAGAGAATTCGTTTATGCCCCTCTTTTAACAGGGAGGAAACTTCCTGTCTGATCTCGTTCATGTTTAAAACTTTGCGGGTCAGTTCTTGATTGTCTTTGCGAAAAGCACAATAAACACAATTGTTATCGCATTTGTTGCCGGTGTAAAG
>CAYUXF010000002.1:46168-50237 GCA_964448755.1 uncultured bacterium | reverse complement strand
GGGGAGGATGATCTTATGTGGGAACATTTATTGATAGCTTTTTTTATATTTATAGCCAGGATTATTGATGTGACCATTGGCACCATCAAGATAATTTTTATCTCCCGTGGTTATAAAATAGTTGCGCCGTTTTTAGCTTTTGCAGAGATCATGGTCTGGCTGGTGGCTATTAGGCAGATCATGATCAATTTAGATAACCCGATCTGTTTTCTTGGTTACGCGCTCGGTTTTGCCTGTGGAACTTTTTCCGGTTTGAAAATAGAGGAGAAGCTGGCGGCTGGTATTTTAATGGTCAGAATCATAACTAAAACTAAGGCCAAAAAGTTACCTGCTGTTTTAAAAGAACATGGCTATGCTTATACCAATATTGAGGCGCGCGGTTCTTACGGCAAGGTTAATATTATATTTTCAGTGATCAAAAGAAGATGTTTGAAAGAGTTCATTAAGCTTATTAAAGAAACTAATCCGCAGTCTTTTTACTCGGTTGAAGATGTTCGTCTGGTGGGCAATAATGGCGGAGTTATTCCTAATATATCTAATGACAGCTCATTTATTTTTAAGGTGAATAATTTGTTTAAATTTGGAAAAACCCGTTAAATTGCCGGCCAAACCTTTTAATAAAATTTATATTGAAATAACTAATGTTTGTAATTTAAGTTGTTCTTTTTGTGCTCAGGCAGAGCGACCTAAAGAGTATATGTCTCTGCCGGTTTTTAAAAAGATCATTGATCAGGTTAAAGGACTTACTGACACAGTTGCGTTTCATATTTTAGGTGAACCGTTATTACACCCGGAACTCTCTTCTTTTTTAAGTTATGCCCAGCAATCTGGGTTAAAAATTAATTTGACTACTAACGGAACTTTATTGAATAAAGAGATGAGTGTATTACTTGTTGACCAAGAAATACAACAAGTTAATATTTCTTTACAAGCTATTTGGCAGTTAGAGGAGAGGAAAAAGTATTTAGAAAATATTTTTTCTTTTATTGAGCTTTCACAGAAAAATAATCCCGAAGGTTATATAAATTTGCGTTTGTGGAATGTTCTGACCGCAGAGCTGGCGGAGCTTAGAGAAATAATAAGTAAATTTTTTGCTAAAGAGATCGTTTTTCCGGCTAATTTAGCGGAGCTTAAAAAACAAAAGAGCTATCATTTAAAAAATAAAGTTTATCTTAATTTTGATACTCAATTTGCCTGGCCTGTTCTTGATAGTGAAATTAAGCAAGTAGAAGGTTTTTGCTATGGATTGTCTGCTCATATTGGTATTTTAGTTGATGGTACGGTGATCCCTTGTTGTTTAGACAGTGCTGGGATTATGGTGTTAGGCAATATTAAAAATGAGAGTTTAGTTGAAATCTTAAATTCCGCGCGAGTACAAAAAATAAAGGCCGGTTTTCAGCATCGCTTGTTAGTTGAGCCGTTGTGCCAACGCTGTGGCTATATAGAACGGTTTGCTAATAAAAAAATATCTCCATAAAGCTCTGGCGCTTATTTTAGCGGCTTCCTATGCTATAATAGGCATAGCTTTGGTAGTTTTCCGGTAACAAAACCTGGGAATTTTTATGTGGTATGAAAAAATAACTTCTAATATTGAAACTCTAATTAAACCCCGCAGTTTAATTTCGCAGGCACGTGTCTTGGTTGTTGATGATGATCCGGCAATTGTGAAATTTATGGAGATTGCGCTAAAAAAACTGGGCTGTGAACAATATAAGGTCTTAACTGCTACAGCAGAGGCGCTGGCGTATGCCCTTGATTATCCGGTAGATATTGTGGTGATGGATTTTCATTTTCAAAATGAGAGCAGTGACGGCAGTGTAGCAGTTAGAGAAATTCAAAAATTTAGGCATGTGCCGATCGTCTATATTTCCGGTGCTACCGATGACTGTATTTTAGAAAAGATCAAATCGACCGAAGATTCCAGCTTTTTGCAAAAACCTTTTTCGGTAGAGGAGTTTAAATTTTCACTGGAACTGGCACTGTATAATCACCTTAACTATGCCTTGCAAAAAGCTGAGAAGCGCTACAAGAGAATTACTGAGACAATAACAGATTATATTTATACAGTTAAAATAAAAGATGGTCAGGTAGTGGAAACAGTTCACGGTGAAGCCTGTGTAGCTGTTACCGGTTATACCAAAAAGGAATTTGCCGAAAATAATTATTTGTGGCTCTCTATTGTGCCGGAGCAAGAGAGAGAAATTGTTACAAACTATGCTAAGAATTTAATTGCAAGCTGTTCGCCGGTTGCTTTGGAGCATCGGATTATCCGCAAAGACGGCAAGGTCCGCTGGGTTAGCAATACACCGGTTTTTTATTATAGTCCCTATGGTGATCTAGAGGGTTATGACGGCATTATTACTGATATTACAGATCGTAAAATGGCAGAAGAGGCATTGATAGCTCATCAGGCGGCACTGGAATATATTATTGAAGAGAGGACGGCGGCACTTTTAAAAACACAGGCAGAGCTTGAGGATAAAAATAAAATAATAGAACATCATTTAGTTGAAGCGCGTAAGACACAAGAACTGCTTTTGCCACCGCATAATTTAAATGCAGAAATAGTTACTGTTGATTATATTTACCGTCCTATGGAGATGATCGGCGGTGATTTTTTAGCGTATACTCATTTTAAAGATAATGAAAAAAAATTTGGTGTTTTTATTGGCGATATTACCGGTCACGGAATTTCTGCTTCATTGTACCCGTCTTCAATAAAAGCGTTTACCGATAATATTAATAGGAGAAATTTGTTTTCGCCGGCCGGTTATTTAGAAACATTAAATCAAGAGTATTATTCTTTTATTAACGGCAGTCTTAATGCTCATTTTTTGACCGCACTTTACGGCTATTTTTATCAAGATGAAAATAGTCAAACTGTTTTTTCTTTTTCTTCTGCCGGCCATCCGGCCCCTTTGGTTTATCGTAAAGATAATAATATAGTGGAAGAATATCAATTGAATGGTGGCTTAATAGGCTATACTAAAGATTTGCAATATAAAGAAAAAAATATTTTTCTTTTTCCGGGCGACAGGCTTTTTCTTTATACTGACGGCATTACCGAAACAATTAATGAGCAAAGAATACCGCTTGATACTCCTGGTTTTATGGAAATATTACGTGAGGTTAATCAATTATCGCTGGATCTGACACGAACACTGGAAACTATTATGCAAAAGACAGCCGATTATCGTGGCAATGCTCCGTTGCATGACGATATCATTTTATTTATGGCGGAAGTTTTTTAACAGAATGTGGCCGGCTTCTTGCAGATCTTTGCCAAAACTAATAATTCCCTCTTCATGACCACCCATAACGAGTAGCTTTTTTTTGTTTATGTCTGTTTCTTTGAATAATTTTTTAATTTCTTCAGCCATTTCCGGTGTGCCGTAAGTTATCTTTTTGTCTGTAGTAGGTGCTTTATTGAAAAGCTCCTGCCATAATTTGAGATTGTGAATATGTATGACGCAGTTGGTTTCTGGCAAACATTCATAAATTACCGCGTGTGAAAGCGATTCTGAAGAAGCCTTTATTGGGCCCTGACAGGTCAGACTGTTTTTTGTTAAGTTGTAAGCGGTGACAAGCACATAATGGTTTGGTGTTAATTCTGGAAGATGGCCGGTAGCTGAACCTGTAATAATAAAAGAATTTTTACTAGCTCTGATGCTGATGTTGCCGAAGCCGATGCCGTTAGCATAAGCGCCGATGAGGCCGAGTTTATATAGTTTTTGCCGCCATTTATTGAGCTCAATTAGTTTTTTTTCTGGCAGCGGAAGATCTTTTAGCCATGTACAGTTAAATTTAATATAACCTTCGTCTATTTGTTTGCTCATTATTTTTAGCGGTGTTCCGGGTAGAGATCTAGAATGCTCTTTTCATTGGCGGCGCAGATGCCGCGTTCGGTTATTAAACCTGTTATCAATTTTCTCGGTGTGACATCAAAGCCAAAATTAGCGGCCGGTGAGGAGGCCGGTGTTATCAAAACATTCTCTATTTTGCCATTGATCAGTCCTTCGGCGTATTTAACTTCTTCGTTGCCGCGCTGTTCTATGGGGATCTCTTTTAC
>CAYUXF010000002.1:21666-46068 GCA_964448755.1 uncultured bacterium | reverse complement strand
AGTTCCCAGGCGGTGAGTCTGGCCCCCTGGTTGCGCGGTCTGGTCTCGTCGACCCAGACATGAACTTTAATGCCGCTGTCATGTGCGGCGTATATCGGCGCTGTGGCCGAACCGTGATCTACAAACGCCAGCCAGCCGGCGTTACAGTGTGTCAGAATATTGACTGTTTCGCCTTTCTTTTGCTTGGCTATTTCCTGGATGATCTTTAGTCCGTGTTTACCTATTTTTTGGCAGAACGCGGCGTCTTCATTGGCGATCTCTTCTGCTGTTTTTAGTGCGGCGTCTATTTTGTTTTCAGCGCTGTTGATAGCTTTTAATTGTCGCTCAACTGCCCAGGCTAAATTTACTGCCGTCGGTCTGGTAGCTTTTAATTTTGCGGCTGCTTCCTGCAGGTCTTCGCCGTTAACGGCGGCAATATACATGCCGTAACCGGCCGCTGCGCCTATTAAGCCTGCTCCACGCAAATGCATCTCTTTAATGGCTGTGACGAAGTCTTCAAGTGTTGAGAGATCTTCTATAATAAACTTATGCGGTAACCATCGTTGATCGATGATCTGAACAATTTTTTTTTCGTTGAGCCAAATTGTCCTGTAATGTTTACCTGCTACATTCATAATATTGATTATAGCCGATTATGTTTTTTTAGTTAAATTCTGTTAATAAACCAGCATAGCTAGTATTTTAGAGTTCTTATATAATGTTCGCCGTTGATCGTTGATAATACTTTTAACAGGAGAGTTCGTTAATGAAATACTGGCGCTGGTTTTTGATACTATTTTTAGTTATTAGTGTCTATCTGTTAATGAAAATTGTTGAACCAGCGCAGCTGCCACAGCCAGTCGTTGAAGAAAATCACTTGACCGTCCTTTGTTATCACCATGTCGATCAAAAAAAGGGTGTCCCCTATACTGTTTCTAGTAATATTTTTATTAAACAGCTCGATCATCTGGCAGAGGCTGGCTATGTTTTTGTTTCGCTGGCCCAGATCGAGGCTTTTTGTTATCAAGGTAAAAAACTCCCTGCTAAAGCGGCAGCCATTACTTTTGATGACGGCAACCGCACCGTCTATACCGTGGCTTATCCTATTCTTCGCGCTAAAAAAATTCCCTTTACGGTTTTTATTTACCCTTCGGCTATAGACAGCGGCAAGCGCAGAGGTTTTATGACCTGGCGTGAGACTAGAAAACTGGCTAGCGATCCGCTGGTCACTATTGGTTCGCATTCCTACTGGCATCCTTTTTTGACAGATTATTATAAACAAAAATCGCCAGAACAGTGGCTGGATAAGCAAATAGCCGGTTCTAAATCAAAGATCGAGGAGAAGCTCGGTCTGCCGGTAAATTATTTTGCCATTCCCTACGGGCTCTGGGATCAGGTTGTTTATGACCAGTTGAAAGCGGCCGGTTATCGGCTGGTGTTTAATGTTAATGGCAATAATAATGGCTCAAAAATAGATCCTCTTAATATTGATCGGGTAATGGTCTTTAGCTATGACACAATGAGTTCATTCAAAGAAAAAGTAAATATTAAGGCGCTGCCAATAATAAAAGAGACGCCTAAAAATTTGGCAGTGGTGACAGATAATGTGCAAGCTTTGAGTTTTTCTGTTAGAGATGTCAGTGTTAATATGGAGGAAAGATCAGTTACTTTGTATGAATATCATGCCGGTAAATTAAAGCCTTTGTTGATAATTGAAAACATGTATAAGAAAAATATCGTATTAAATAAAAAAGGATTTTATTTAATAAAAGTTAAAGCCCAGGATCTTGCTGGTGAACAGTATTGTGGCAGCTGGAGTTTTTTTAAGCGTTAGAATTGTATCGGCTCAATATTTTCTTTGGCGGATCTTTTATAGAGAATAACGGTGTGACCTATAATATGGACCAATTCTGCCTCTGTTTTTTCCGCTAACGTCGTTCCTAGCTCTTTGATAGGCGTTTCAACAGACTGCAGTGCTTTGACCTTGATCAGTTCATGGTCAAAAAGCGCTCTGCTGACATTTTTTATTAAGTCTTCACTGAGTTCACCTTTGCCAATATTGACCAGCGGCTTCAATTTATGGGCCAGTGCTTTTAAATTTTTCTTTTGTTTATTGTTTAACATCTTTGTGTGGCAATAATAGCATGGATCGGAGTTAAAATATATTATAGTGTATAATTACTTAATGACTAACTGTTGGCAAAAATTAGATCATGATACGGTGCTCAATGCGGTAGAAAAAATTACCGGTGAGAAGCTGACAAATCTTTTTATCCGGCGGAATAGTTATATTAACCGTGTTTATGAACTAGAAAAAGCCTCTTCGCGCGAACGCTTTATTGTTAAATTTTATCGGCCTGGCCGCTGGACGTCAGAGATGATCATGACTGAACATGATTTTCTTTATAGATTGTCCGGTAATGATCTCAAGGTAATAGTACCTTTAAAATTTCAAGGTAACTCTCTAATGTTTTTAGAAAATATTCCGCTGGCGATCTTCCCTAAAAAAGGCGGGCGCGCTTTTGATGAGTTTGATAAGCCGCGCTGGCAGGAGATCGGCCGTTTGTTGGCCAGGCTTCATCTGACGGGTGAGACTGTTAAAAATTCTCAAAGGATCAGCTGGCGCCCTGCTGTGGCAACAAAAAAACATCTGGATATCTTGCTGAATAATGGCCATTTGCCGCCGGATTTTGCCGTTTCTTTAGAGAGAGTAACGGAGTTATTTATAGCTAAGGCCGAGCCTCTTTTTGCGCGTGAAAAAATGCTGCTGATCCATGGCGACTGTCATTTTGGTAATTTGATCCATCGGCCGGAAGAAGGGACTTTTATTATAGATTTTGATGATATCAGTGTCGGGCCGGCGGTGCAGGACCTCTGGATGCTTTTGCCAGGCACGCCACAGGAATCTGCCGTTGAGTTAGGGTGGTTCTTAGAGGGATACAGAACTTTTCGCGATCTTGATCTGCGTGAGCTGGAACTTATTCCAGCGCTTAAAGTGATGCGGATCATTCATTTTGCCAGCTGGTGCGCCTTGCAGAGCGGCGATCCCGATTTTGCGGAACATTTTCCGGAATGGGGAACGCTCAGATACTGGAATACATTGATCCGCGATATTCAGGAAATTGTCGCGGTTATTTGATTATTATTTCCCGCAATGTTTTAAATATTTTCAATAATTCTTTTTTACTGATGATCAATGGCGGCCAGAGGTAAATTACCGGGCCGAGCGGTCTTAATAAAATTCCTTTTTTTTGCGCTTCATCGGCTATTTTTCTGGCCCGAATACTACCGCCCGCTTTTTCGTTAATTTCTATGGTGCCGATCAAACCGAGCGTTTGGTTAAAAGAGTTGTCGAGTAACGCGGCCAAGTTTTTTATCTCTTCTGTCATTACAGTGTTCAATGAATTTACCCGCTTAAGGATATTTTTTTTCTCATATTGTTTAATAGCAGCCAATGCGGCGCTGGCCGCTATCGGATTGCCGCAAAAAGTGTGTCCATAATAAAAAGTGTGCCCATGGCGAAAAGAGTTGTATATTTTGTCGTTAACAATAGCGGCACTTAGCGGCAGATAGCCGCCGGTCAAACCTTTGCCGATAGTCATTATATCTGGTGAGATACCAGCTTTTTGACAGGCGAACATTGTACCGGTCCGGCCGAAGCCGACCGCTATTTCATCGGCTATTAAAATTAATTTATATTGATCGCATAACTTGCGGAGTTTTTTTAAATAAGCTGCTGGATATATCCTGATGCCTGCCGCCCCCTGGCAGAGCGGTTCAACTACGACGGCTGCTGTTTCACTGTGATGTTTTTTTATCAGTGTTGCCATAGAGTTAAAACATTCGGTCTTGCAAGTTTGCGGCTCTTTTTTTAACGGACACTTAGCGCAGTGCGGTGATACAGCGCGGTAGTTTTTATTGAGAACAGGCTGCAGTTCTTTATGGAACTCTTCTACATAGCCGAGATTGACAGCGCCGAGTGTGTCGCCGTGGTAGCCGTCCTGCAATGTAATGAACTTAAAGCGTTTTTTTTCGCCGATGTTTTGCCAGTATTGCAGCGCCATACGCAGTGCCGATTCTACGGCTGAAGCTCCATCGCTGGCGTAAAAACAGTGTTTGAGGCCTGGCGGAGTTATCTCGGCCAATTTTTGCGAGAGTTCAATTGCCTGCGGGTGACTCAAGCCGCCCAATATAGAATGTTGTAGTTTTTTAGTCTGTTTTCTAATGGCTTTTATTAGAGGTTTGGCGGAGTGCCCTAAATTAACGCACCACCAGGAGGCGATGGCATCAAGATATTTTTTGCCGTTAGTGTCATAAAGATAGCAGCCCTTCCCTTTTTTTATAATGGGCATTTCTTTTTTTTCCAGATCTCTGATATCCGTATATGGGTGCCAGATATGTTTGATATTATTTTTTTTAAGATTTTCTTTATTCATCAGCTGTTCCTTATTTATTGAAGAGTTTTTTGAGCTCGTCGAGTTTATTGAATTCTGCCAGCAGGTTTTCTTTGTTGATAAAAGGGAGATGCGACAATTTACCTAAAAATGTTACACCGGTAAATTGAGAAATAGTCAATTGATTATCATATTCTAATAAATTATTTTTCTGGAGTTCATTTTCGTTAAATAAAAAACCAGCTATTTTGATCTCTCTTTTTTGCAATGCTTCAATTGTTAGACAGGTGTCATTGATGGTACCCAAACCGCTGCCTGCTATTAGAATGACCGGCAGGTCGAGCGCCGCTATCAGGTCAATTACGTAGAGCTTTTTTTGGCGGTCTATTGGCACTAACGCGCCGCCGGCACCTTCTACTAATAACAGTTTATGTTTTTTGCCAAGTTCATTGATACATTTTTTAATGTGTTCTATTTGCGGGTAGGGCTGCTGGTCTTTTTCCGCTGCCAGATGTGGTGAGCATGGTGTGGTGTAGCAATAGGGCTGCATCAAAGAAAGTTCGTTGGTTGTTGGTGCGAGGCCGCTCAATTTAAAATTGAACGAGAGGTCGGAAGCGATATTTCCTTGTTTTACACCTGTTTGGATAGGTTTGGCGGGCATGGCGTCATAACCGTTCTCGCGCAGCCAGAGTGTTAAACCGGTCGTGAAAACCGTTTTTCCTTTATCGGTATTTGTCGCTGTTATAAAAAAACCGTTAGTCATTATTTGTTATTCTCTTTTTTAATTGTCTTTTTCAATTACTATAAATAATACATTATAACTTAACGGGTAGACAATTTTATTATTGATCTGTTCGGTGGGGTAATTTTTTAAGAGGTTTCTCATCTCCTGATAACTGTAGTTATTATTATTTTTATAAACGGCCCCTATTTTTTTTAGGGAGTGCATGGCCTGAAGTGGTGTTCCGTAATATGAAGTGAGCTTCTCTTTCTGGCAGATCTTTATTCGGCAGTTCGGAAATCCATTGATGATCTTAGTGATCTCTTTTTCTGACGGCAGGCGGTGGAGTGCCGGTAATTTATTGTTCTCTTTTAAAGCTGCCGTTGCTAATTCCGCCAGAGAGCCATCTATAGGTAGTGCGATCGCCATTTGGCCGTCGATAGTCAGTAGTTCCCAATAGCTAAGCATGGTTTTAGCAAGATCTGAAAACCACTGGAATGTAAAATTAGATGTTATCAGATCATATTTTTCGTCGCTATTAAAATGTTCCGCATCGGCACATTCAAAAATTTGCGCTGGCCATTTTTGCTGACAGTGCTCGATCATTTTCGGCGCAAAATCGAGGCCTGTTATTTTGGCGCTGGAAAATTTTTTCAATAATTTTTCTATTAAAATACCGGTCCCGCAGCCGATATCAAGGATAGTGTTGATATCTTTTTTTGTTATTTTAGTTGTAAGTATTTTTGCTGCTTTTTCCTGGCTGGTCGCCCAGGTGTTATAGCGTTCTGCAGAAGCAGAAAAATTTTGCCGTATTTTTTGTTTATAGCTGTTCATTGATAAAGCTTTCTATGTCCGTTAATAGTTCTGTTGTCAGAAAGAAGGGCAGAGCGTGTCCTGTGTTAACTTTTTTAAAAGAGCTCTGTGTTAGATTTTCTGCCAGATATTTAGATTGTGCCAGCGGTATTATTTTATCTTTGGTGCCGTGCAAGATCATTGTGGGGGTTTTTATTTTGTGGAGTTCACTGCGCAGATCGCTGCTGTTTAAAAATTCCAGCCCTTTTTTTAATTCTGTTGTTGTGAAGTTGCTGCTCATTGTGGCGAAGATATTGTCCGCCGGTTCCGGAGAAAAACAATTGGCGGCAAAATTATCTATCAATTCTTGGCGCTGATCGGTTAATTTGTTGGTCATAGTCTCCAATATTTTATTATTTACGCCGGAGTAATTTTGGTCTTTTGTCATTCTGGCTGTCGGCGATAATAATATGAGTTTTTCTATTTTGTTCGGTTTCTGTAAGGCGGCTTTTAGTGCAATAATTGAACCGAGCGACCAGCCAATTATGACAACTTTTTTGAATTGATCTAGAAATGATAGCAGTGCGTCGTTATTCTCTAAATAAAGCTGCCAGTTAAAATAATGATAATTGGCTTTTATTTTTTTTTGTAACGACAGCCAGATGTTTTGATCGCATCCCCAGCCTGAAATTAAAATTATATCGCTGGTCATAAAATATTTAATTCTCTGGCAGCGTTAATTATTTTTTTTGCGGCTGTTTTTAGATCATTCTTGCTGTGTGCCAGTGTTATAGAGAGCCGCAGACGGGCTGTTCCTTTGGGTACTGTTGGCGGGCGGATAGCTTTGACATAGACCCCTTCTTGCCAGAGTTTATCGGCCATTTTTATCGCTAATTCGTTGCTGCCAATAATGATAGGTATTATCTGGCTTTCAAAAGGGAGAAGTGTTAATCCTGCTTCTTTGAGCAGCTGATAAAAATAGTTGGCTTTGTCTAGGAGTTTTTGGCCGAGATCAGGCTGGGTTTTTATTAGTTCAAGCGCTTTTAATGTACTGCCAATAATCGCCGGCGGCAGTGCCGTAGAAAAAATAAAAGTTCTGGCGCTGTTGATCAGCCACTCTTTGATCTCCTGTGAACAACAGACAAAACCGCCGTAAGTGCCAAAAGTTTTACTGAGCGTGCCGGTGATAATATCCGGTTTTATCTTTAGTTTAGAACAGAGCCCACGCCCCTGTTTGCCCATAATGCCGACGGCGTGCGCCTCATCTACTATTAGAAATGCTTTGTATTTTTTGGCGAGTTTGGCTATTTTTTTGAGCGGAGCTATATCGCCGTCCATGCTGAAGAGCGAATCGACAATAATAAATTTTTTCTGGCTGGAACTGGTTTTTAAGAGTTTTTCTAGATCAGTCAGATCATTGTGTTTAAAGCGCTGCCATTTGGCGCCGCTTAATCTAATGCCGTCAATTAAACTGGCGTGGTCGAGCCTATCAAAAAATATCTCGTCGCTTTTTTCGGCAAGTGCGCTGATGACACCTAAATTTGTTAAAAATCCGCTGCCAAAGAGCAGGGCGCTTTCATAGCCAAAAAACTCGGCAAATTTTTTCTCTAGTTCTGTGTGTAACGGCAGTCCGCCGCTCATTAGGCGTGAGCCGGTAGCGCCGCAGCCCCATTTTTTTATCGCATTGACGGCGGCTTTTTTTAAGTGCCGATCGTTTGTCAGGTTTAAATAATCATTAGAAGAAAAATTCAGATAGTTTTTTTTGTTAAAGACGAATTTTCCTTTGTTTTGAGGCAAAGTTATTAAAGAACGAAATTGTTCTTTGTTTTTTAGTTCTTTTAATTTTTCTTTAAAAAGCATCTTATCCCTTTTTTAATCTTTACTGGCGGTATTTTTGTATATAAGATTATTGATTATAACAGGTCAGGATAGTTATGATTTAGTAAAAAATATATTATTAATGTTATGGTCCGTCAAGTTATTTGAGACGGTTTTTTTCTTCTTGCGATAGGATGGAGTAAATTAATTATTAAAGAGGGGTTATGATGCATCATAAAATAATAACTAATACCGAAAATAATAAAAGCAGCGGTGATGATGAACACTTTTTATTGAGTCTGGCGACAATTATGCTGATTTTTGGCGGATGTTTTGGTGGGGTTTATCATGTACTGGTTGGCGGAGATGAATTATTAAGGGAACATTTTAATTTTGCTCCAGAAGGTTTTTATAAATATCTTTATACTGGCGTTAAATATTTTTCCGGTGCGCTTTTATCGGTGGCTGTTCTTCCTTTGGCAGATAAGTTTTCTGAAAAGATACTGGATTCTATTAATGGCTATAATAAGATTTCATTGAATGACAAAAAGTAGATAGCGCTAAAACGCTAAACGATATATGTTATAATTTCAACATGATCTTGGTTCATGTATTGAAGGCTTTTTTTGTCAGGGTTCTGTGATGAATTTATTTCCAGAAAAAGAGATCGATGAATTAAAATTAAAAAGAGGTCTGCACAGTATCACGATAGACGGGCTGATGTCCCAGGCGATGACTACTTTGACCGGCGGTATTTTTCTGGTGGCGCTGGCGGTCAGTTTAAATTCCTCTAATTTTTATGTCGGTTTGTTGGCCGCTATCCCCCCTCTTGCGCAGCTCTTTCAGATACCAGCTGTGCTATTAATAGAAAAATTCAAAAAGAGAAAAATAATTAGTGTTATCAATTCGTTGATAAGTAGATTGTTTTTACTGGCTATTCCTTTTTTTATTTTTTTTACTAATAAAAATATGGCTTTACTGTTTTTACTGACGTTTATTTTTCTTTCCGCTGTTTTTGGTGCGGTTTCCGGCTGCAGCTGGAACTCCTGGATGCGTGACCTGGTGCCGAAAAATATTTTAGGTTCTTTTTTTTCACGGCGGATGTTTTGGTCGATAGCGCTTGGTTTATTGTTGAGTATGGCTGCCGGATATTTTATTGATCTCTGGAAATTATTGGCCTGGCAGAATATTTTTGTTGCCTACAGTTTGATCTTTTTAATAGGTGCTGTTTTTGGTTTGCTTGGGGTTTATTTTATTGCCAGAATACCTGAGCCTAAGATGGAGAAGCAGGAGGAAGGGGCGTATGATATCTGGAAAATAATAACGGCGCCGTTTAAAGAGGTTAATTTTAAAAATTTAGTAATATTTACCGGTTCTTTTAATTTTGCGGTCAATCTGGCTGCTCCTTTTTTTACTGTTTTTATGCTCAAGAGATTGTCTCTTGATTTTTCACTGATAATTGTTTTTTCTATTGTTAGTCAAATAATGACGTTGTTATTTTTGCAGTTATGGGGCAAATATACTGATCGCTTTAGTAATAAGTCGGTTTTGGCTGTTACCGGTATGTTATTTTTTGTTTGTATTTTAGCCTGGAGTTTTACCGCCATGCCGGAAAAATATTTTTTAACGATCCCTTTGATCATTGCTATTCATGTTTTTACCGGTATTTCTACAGCCGGTGTGACGGTAGCTACTGGCAATATTGGTTTGAAATTAGCGCCGCGAGAACAGGCAACTGCTTATCTGGCTGGTATTAATTTGGTTAACTCTTTGGCAGCCGGGTTTGCCCCTATTTTGGGCGGGGTTTTGGCAGATTTTTTTATGAGAAGAGAGTTTAATATTACACTTAACTGGATTAGCCCGGATGCAAGGCTGCAGATCATGACATTATATTTAAAGCACTGGGATTTCTTATTTTTTATTGCTTTTTTTATTGGGCTTTATTCTCTTCATCGTCTCTCCCTGGTTACAGAGGAGGGTGAGGTTGATAAAAAAATTGTTCTTTTTGAGTTTATCAGCGAAGTGCGCAGACATGTGCGTTCTGTTTCTTCGGTAACTGGTTTGCGCTATCTTTTTGAGTTTCCCTTCTCTTTAGTTGTGGGTATAAGTAAAAAAATACCGGTAAAGAAAAGAAAATAAAATAATCTTTTATCCTTTTTCTTTTTTATCTTTTTTTTCTTTGAGTTTTTTTGCCGTCCAGAGTTGTTCTGAGTATTCAGCCTTAGTGTCATGATATTGTTGAGTGCGTAGATGATAATTTGCTACATTTTTTTGTGTGATCCCGGCATAGCTTAATACGGCCATAGCGAGGGATACTGCTAATAAAACTATTAAGAGCGCCGAGAGCATAACAAAGCCGGAGCGAGTATGGCGTGTTTCTTGTTTATAAAAAGTTTTTAAAGAGCTGCTGATATTCAAAACTTTCTCCTTTGTTTGTAGTTTTATTTAAAGAGAGGATAAAAAGATCATTGTTGAGTTGTTTTATTGTTAAGTTGCTTTCCAACGGAAAACTGGCAGTGGTTATTCTTTCTCCCTTGTTGATAAGCTGCATCGTTTTTTCTGCTATTTCCAGACTTTGGTTGGTGAAATTACAGCTGTTGAAAATTGAATCATGTAAATTATAAACTGGTAAAAGAAAAGAGACCGTCAGCTGAATTATCAATAAGCCGACACCTAGGGCTAAAATTGTTTCTAAAAGAGTAAAACCGTTTTTACAGGAGGGTTTGGGCATTTTAAATGAAAAGATCTTGCGGTCCAATGTCTTTTAAAAATGGTAATAATTGATCTTTGGCTGATATTTCCGGATTGTTTATTTGCCATTCTATGTTTAGCTGAGGATCGTTCCAGATGATGCCGCGTTCATTAGCTGGTGAATAATAATTGTCGCACTTATAAAGAACCTCTGCTGTTTCAGAGAGGACCGAGAATCCGTGAGCAAAACCCTGAGGAACCAGCAGTTGTTTTTTGTTTTCTGCTGAAAGTTCTAGGGCGTAGTGCTGGCCAAAAGTCGGAGAGCTTTGACGGAGATCCACAGCGACATCGAGAATACTTCCCTGGAGACAGCGGACTAGTTTTGTCTGCGCTGTGTTCCCTTTTTGGTAGTGGAGTCCGCGAACTACTCCGCGGCAGGAGCGTGATTGATTGTCTTGGAAAAATTTAATTGTTATACCGGCTTGTTCTAATTTTTGATAATTATAGCTTTCAAAGAAAAAGCCGCGACTGTCGGCAAAGACAACGGGTTCTATTATAAGTAGATCTTTTAGCGGTGTATTGGTTACTTTCATATTCTTAATTATGCGATATTTTTTTGACCGTGTCTATTTTTTTGAATAATTTTTATAAAATATACGATATAATATTGTTATGATAGCTGAGATCTTAAAAGATATTAAACTGAATTTAAGCGAAGAGTCTTTGCGCCGGCTGGAAACCTCGTTTAATTTAAATGATCTCCGGCGCGGTATCTACGAAGTAATTAGTCTTTATGTTCTTAGAAATAACCTCTACCTGCAGATCTTTAAACGTCATCAGACGCTGGAAAAAAACTTAGATAAACACTTGTTTGTTAGGGATAATCGACTCTCTTTTCGCATTGATCGTTTAATAGAAGAGTGTGTGGCCAAAGATAAGGAGACAGAAAAAAAAGAGTTATCAGAAAAGCTTTATCTGTTGGCCAAAACAGCTACAGCGGAGTTCCTTAAATATATTTTAAAACAGACGGCTGCCTATAAGAATGCTTATGCTGAAGCGGAAGGTCTGTTGGCGCGTTACACCGTTGTTGGTACCGATATTATTAGGTTTTTTTTGAAAGGCCGGGAGTATCAGATTGAGCTGGTTCCTTATCGGCCGGGGGCGGCCGGTTCTTTTTTTTGGCGAAATAAACATGAGCTGAATAAACTTAAGTTAAACCTGCTGCACCGGCGCCAGAATTTAGCTGCTCAAGTTGGTGCTGCTTCAGAAGGTTTCTCTGGTTTTTTTAAACAGAAAGAATTGAAAGCTGTCGATGCCCTGTTAACAGCTATTAAAAATCGGATCAAGCAGATCTCGCCTTATAATGAGGTGCAGGATCTTCAGACAGAAAAAACTTCTTTACAAAGCAAGTATTTCATTGATAAAGCCAGTCTGGTTGATCAGCTCGGTATTTCTGTTAAAGATCTAGAAACGGTCGCTAAATTGGCGCTGGAGTTTGAGGCGGTTGATCCTGTTTTGGCAATGCTGCAGGCCAACCCTGACATTATAGATGCTGTTAAAAAAAATATTCAAAAATTAAAAAATAATGATCCGGAAGTTCGTTCAGAGGGAAAGGTATTTTTTGATCAGTTAAAAGAAAAATATGAAGAAGGTCAGGGAAGTCCTTTTGTTCTTAATGAGGAACATTTGCTAGCGGAAAATGAGGAGAGTGCCCTTGATTTTCACCGTGCGGCTGGTTATACCGGAGAACTCAAAAAAACCGAATTGCATAATCCGGATGTTCAGATATATTCGCATCGCAAAGCCAAAGCCTCTGCTAAGAAAAATTTTTTCAGCGACTGGGCTTTGCTCTGGCGTAAAAATAAAAGCGGACCAAAGATCAATACTAAGATCGGTAATTCCGGGGTGCTAGATACTTATTCTGTGCTTAAAGGAACACAGCTCAAAGAAAACAATAGCAAAAAAACGGTAAAACGTATTAATATTATGGGCTGACGGCTTAAGCGCCGCAGTTTCTTATTTAAAAAGGCGGGGATCTCATTAAATGAGTAAGGATGTTAAAGAGCTTAATATAAAGAACGGAACTTATACTTTTGCCGAAAAAGAACCAATGTTGTTGGAGAGCGGTAAAACACTGGGTCCGATCTCTCTTTTTTATGAAACTTACGGTGTGCTGAATAAAAAGAAAGATAACGTTATTCTTATTTGTCATGCCTTGACTGGAAATTCTCATGTGGCTGGCAAACTGCCTGGCGAAAAAGTTACTTCCGCTTGGTGGGATCCGTTAATTGGTAAAGGCAAAGTTTTTGATACCGATAAATATTTTGTTATTTGTTCTAATATTTTGGGCGGTTGTTCCGGCTCTACCGGACCTAAATCTATTAATCCCAAAACTGGTAAGCCGTATGCGATGACATTCCCGATAATCACAATTAGGGATATGGTCAATGCTCAGTACCGGCTGGTAACGGAGCATTTTAAGGTAAAAAAACTTAAGGCTGTAGTTGGCGGTTCAATAGGCGGTATGCAGGTTTTGGAGTGGGCGGTGATGTATCCGGAAATGATCGAGACGATCATCCCGATCGCGACACCGGCCAAACTTTCCCCGCAGGCCATTGCCTTTAATAAAGTCGGCCGTCATGCCATTATGATCGATCCTTCCTGGAACGGCGGCAATTATTATGATTCTAAAGACCGTATTCAAGGGCTAGGGCTGGCCCGGATGGTCGCGCATATTACGTATCTTTCTGAGGAAGGTATGCAGCATAAATTCGGTCGCGAACATACTAAGCAGGACAATATTTATACTTTTGATGAAAAATTTCAGATCGAGAGTTATCTTGATCATCAGGGGAGTAAGTTTATTGACCGCTTTGATGCCAATTCATATATTTACTTAAGTAAGGCTATGGATCTTTTTAATTTGGCCAGAGGGTATCGATCGCTAGACGAGGCAGTCAGCAGAATAAAAGCAAAAACACTCTATATCTTTTTTTCCAGCGACTGGCTTTTTCCGGAGCATCAGTCAATGGAATTGGTCGATTCTTTTCAGCGGAAAAGTAAATTTATTGTTTCTTATAAAGTAGAGTCGCATGCCGGGCATGATGCCTTTTTAGTTGATTACGATAAACTGATCCCGATCATCGACAGTTTTATGAGTATTTAAAATGCAAGATTATTTATTGAGATTTTCGCCTGCGCAGCGGCAGGTGCTGGAAAAATTAATTATTGATTTCCGGCTTTCTTTTAGTAATAGTAATAAGTTATTGATCTATGTTTTTGAGATATTAAAGATCAATGAGCAGCTCTCTTTTGCCGATTTGATAGAACAGCTGCAGACGGCAGAAATTTTAAATGATGAACTTGTCCAGGGTAAACAAAAAGGTGAGCTGCTGCTGGCGCGCTTATTTGCCATGCGTTTTCCTGAAACGGAGCAATTAATAAAAGAAGGAAAATTTAAATTATAAAAAATAATGATTAGATACAAACCAAAAAAAATATATTTAGAAAAAGAGATCGCTGAGAATGCTTATGCCTTAAAGATACTCTCTAAATTTCCAGAGGTTGCTGTCGATATAATTGATGATGTGGCTAAATTTATTAAAGAAGAGAATAAAAAGGGCTCTATTTATGATAAACGCGAACAGCCTCTTCTGTTGGCCAAACAGCGCGGTTCTTTTTTTGAAAAATGTCCAGGGACCAAAGAGCACCTCTGCTGCAATTATTATACGCTGAATATTGCTGTTGGCTGTCCGTTCGATTGCACTTATTGTTTTTTGCAGAGTTATACCAATAATCCATTCTACACAGTATATGTTAATTTAGAAGATATGCTGGCAGAACTTAAAAGTAAACTGGTGCCAGGTAAAAAGATCAGAATTGGCACGGGAGAGTTTACAGATAGTTTGGCGCTGGAGGATATTTCCGGCTTCGCCAGAGAATATGTGCCGAGAATTTTAGCACTCGATCCGCAGATAGTGGTGGAGCTTAAAACTAAGTCCGATAATATAGACTGGCTGGCTGGTTTCGGCTATCAAGATCAATTGGTCCTGGCCTGGTCGGTCAATCCGCCGGAAATTATTGCAAAAGATGAGCGCTATGCGGTCCGTTTAGAACAGAGAATTGACGCTGCCGCTAAAGCTATTGAGCTCGGCTATAAAATAGCGCTCCATTTTGACCCGATAATATATGCGGCGGGCTGGCAGGAAAAATATTTTAAGGTGATAGATCTTTTACAGGAAAAGCTCGATCCCCAAAAGATCGCCTGGCTTTCTCTCGGTTTATTGCGTTTTACTCCATCGCTAAAGCCTATTGTAGAGCAGAAGTTTCCTGACTCTAAAATTATTTATGGTGAATTTTTTCCAGGTGCCGATAAAAAGATGAGATATCCTGAACCTTTGCGGATAGCGGTTTTTAAAAAGATGGCTGAGCGTCTTCATGACTGGTCGGACGAACTGCCTGTCTATTTTTGTATGGAATCTTCTTCGGTCTGGCAGGCTGTCTTAGGCGGGCTGCCGGCTTCTGCCAATAAATTAAATCACCTTTTTTCTTGAAATTTTTTTTATAAACTTACGATATCTTTGTTGTAAGGCGGTGATGGTTATGTATTTAAAGATCGCCAGTAACAGAGAAAATAATATCTTTATTTTTAGTAAAGTACCGGAAAAAGACCTTGCCTATCTCCAGAATAAGATCAATGAATATGTTGTTAAAATGGCTACACTGGTCAATAAGAGAGCTGCGGCTAAGCTTGAGCCTAATTTAGAGTGTATTTTTTTGACAGGCGATCAATTGCAAAAGATCAGGATGCTGATTAATTTTAAGAGTTTTGGTGTAAGTAATGATTCTTTTCAGAATTCTTTTGTAAAAGATATCATTAGGAAAGTACAGCTGATCAATGACGAGAATGTTAAACAAAAAACTTATAACCATTTAGTTGCTGTTGGTCAGAATCTTTGTTTACTGGTTGAGCGTCTTAAAGAAATAGAAAATATTATTAAAAATAAAAGAGAATGTGCGTCAGATTTTTACGATGAGATACAGCATCATTTAATAAATTCTTTTGCCGCTATTAATTTGGCTTTATTGAGAATAGAAAAAGATGGCTTGATCAAAATAGATAAAAAAATGATTTTGTTTACAGATCAGCTAGACCTTTTTTTGAAAAGTAAAGTAACTAAAATAGATTATAAGGAGAGAGACTAATGTTTTTATATTTAAAAAAAGAAAAACATGTAGCTTTTTACCTTTATGATTTGTTATCAAAAGAGGAAATCTTTGCTAAAATAAATACTCATAAGGGGGGTGCTTTATGAGATTTTCTCAAAAAAAAGTTATGTCTGGTGCGTACGTTCCTAATGAGGTAGATGGCTATATTCGCGATAATCTGATCAGTTTTTTTAGTTCCGGTGTAGTTGCGGATATGGGTATATATGATAAGTTAAGAGAGATCATTACTGTAAATGGGTTTAAAACTATCGATGAAATTAGAGAAAAGTTTTTTGAAAAATTTGATAACAGAGATCCTGGTGATTTTATAAGATACACTGAGCGATATTTACAGAATAAAGCTGCGTTCGAGAAAAAGTATGCTTCATTTATACCAAATATTGGGTCAGATAAAATAGCAAAAATGCTAGGGGTAGATTATTTTTAAATCTTAAACTTAATCGGCGCGGGAGAGTAATCGTTTAATGATAATGAAAGATATACAGATATTATCTGCAGGGGAATTGAGTTCTCTTGATGAGGCACAATTTAAAGAAGCACTTGTGACTGCTGCCGATTTTTTAAAGCCGCTATTAAAAAATCCGGAGTGTTTTAAGAAATATAAAAACATCAAAGAACTTTTAAAAGAGAAAAAATATTGTCTGGATTATGCAGAATATTTCTGTGTGTTGTTTGAAGAGCAGCTTAGGCGTGATATTAATAAAATGGCTTTGCTGCAGTATCTCCATATGAAGAAGACCGATGAGTGGGGAGATCTTGGCGAGCAGCGGATACTGATCAGTTATTGTCGTCACCTGCTCAAGATCAGCAATTACAGTGAAGTCACTCAGTTTGATGCAGATAGATTTACGCAAAAAATAGAACTTTTAGCCGCCGCTTATCAGGAATTAAAGCCTGAAAAACTACGCCGATTAGATGAACAGATTAAATGCAACGTTTTCTACCGGCAGGTAGATTATAGTAAAGAAGAAGATATTAATTTTATGCTGGAGTTTTTGGGCTCCGATAAGGGTTTGATCTCCGGACAGCTGGCTATTTATCGCTCTGTCATTTATGGCAGAGTTGAAATTAAAAAAATATCCGGTTATCGTGTTACTACTTTCTTAGAGGAGATAGCGCGCACGCCCGGCTGTGTTCTTTCTATAGCGGCAGTTGTCGGCGGTAAGCATATAGCGATGCGTCACGATTCCTGCGAGACGATCTTTGCCAATAAATGGCAGGGTTTTTTTAAACAGCCCTCTTTTGAAGTTTATTTTAATTTGTTAAATGAATTGGAAAATATTGGAATTGCTTTTAAAGCCAAGGCTTTGTCTGCGTATAAAATAAAAAACAGCGCGGAGATCGAAAATAAAAAAGAGCTGTTCATTGAGGAGATTTTAGAGGGGTTGATCTGGCATGAGCTCGGTCACGGCATTGTTATTAACTCGTTGCTTACAGTCAATGATTCTGCTTTTGGCGAGGCGCTCGGTGTTTTAGGCGCTAATGTTATCTCCGTAATGAAAGAAATTTTGGCCGATTGGGCACCTGTTTATAAGGATATTAAAGGACCGCTCAATCATTTTTGCGATATAGCCAAAAATGATCTTGCTAAGGCTACTAGATTGTTATATGTTTATTTTTCAGATAACTGGTTTCTTGGTGAAGAGCTAGATCAATTTGCCAACCACAGCGATATCATGGTCTCGCTGATCTTAAGACATATTAAAAAAGACGCCTCTATCAATTTTAATGCTCTCCGACGAGAGCTGCGCGGAAAAAAAGATAATCTCTTTGAACATGTGCTTAAAGAATACAATAGAATAACAAAATATCTTGAACGGTTGCTTAAAAAAGAGACATTTAAAAGACGCGGTAAAAAAATAAAGTTCGCTGAATTAAAAGAAATTTATGCTAAAAAAGTAAAAAAAGTTGAGCCGACAGTTAAAGAGGGGTCTTTGGAATTTCTGGTCTCAATGTGGGCGAAGATTTTGGAAGATCTGCCGACGCTTAATAAAGAGTTGTTAGTAAAGATCGAAAAATATCTGGCTGGAGAAAATGTGAAATTTCATGAGTTTCTTAAAGAGCGGTTGAAGCTTTCAGAAAAAAAGACTTTACGCGAAGTGATGGTCGCTGAGTTGAAAAAAAGAGGATTTTATTATGTTCAGAAACCTGAATTTGATATAAATGCCGAGGCGCTGGTAAAGTATTTTTCTTGATATTTTTTTTGAAATATTGCGCGTAACAATGTAGAATTTAGCCTTATTTTTAGTCACAAGAGGAGTTTTATGTCAGAAGAGATACTTAATGCTAATTCCGAGTTAGCGGTCAGAAGAGAAAAATTAAAAAATATCATTGCATCAGGAGAAAACCCCTATCCCTATAATTATGAGCGGACGGCTACACTTCAAGAAGTTCACGAAAAATATGGCCATTTAAAAGAAGAGGAATCTTCGGAGGAAATTCATAAATTGGCAGGCAGAATTATTGCCAAGCGCGGTCAGGGAAAAGCTTCTTTCGGCAATATTATCGATCAATCGGGCAATTTACAGTATTTTGCCAAAGTAGACCTTTTAGGTGAAGAAGCTTACGAAAAATTATTAAAGCTTGATACTGGTGATTTTATAGGTTTTGAGGGAAAGATCTTTCGCACCAAGCGCGGCGAATTATCTATTCGTGTAGATAAATATACATTGTTGTCTAAGTCACTGCGTCCTTTGCCGGAAAAATTTCACGGGCTGCAAGACAAAGAGACCCGTTATCGCCAGCGTTATTTGGATCTTATATCTAATCCCGAGGTCAAAGAGGTTTTCTGGAAGCGGAGTAAAATAATTCATACTGTACGCAGATTGCTTGATCAAGAGGGTTTTATGGAAGTAGAAACGCCGGTATTACAGACTATCCCCGGTGGTGCTGCCGCTAGACCATTTAAGACATTTCATAATGCGCTGAGTATGGAGCTTTATTTGCGAATTTCTCTGGAGCTTCCTTTAAAGCGCTTGATCGTTGGCGGTTTTGAAAAGGTCTATGAGATCGGCCGTGTTTTTCGCAATGAGGGGATCTCTTTTAAACATAATCCAGAATATACACTGCTTGAACTTTATCAGGCCTATGTTGATTGTGATGAAATGATGAATTTAACGGAGCGGGTCATCTCTGGCGCCGCCAAAGAAATTACCGGCAGTTATGTTGTTGACTATTGCGGTGAAAAAATAGATTTTACACCACCATGGCAGAGAGTTCAGTATAAAGATGTTGATCCCGATGAATTTGAAAAACAGACATTAAACCCGACATTTATAATTGATTATCCGCTGGAGGAATCGCCTTTGGCTAAGAAACACCGCAATAAGCCCGGCTTTGTTGAGCGCTTTGAGCTGATCTGTGGCCGGATGGAAATGGCCAACGCCTATTCTGAGTTAAATGATCCGATAGATCAAAATGAAAGATTTGATGATCAGGTTAAACAGCGCGCCAGCGGCAACGAAGAGGCTAATATGAAAGATAATGATTTTATTACTGCTTTGGAGCATGGTATGCCACCGACGGGCGGTCTGGGTATTGGTATTGATCGGTTGGTAATGATCCTGACCGGGCAGGAATCGATCCGCGATGTTATTCTCTTTCCGCATATGCGTGAAAAACAGGAATAATTTTAATAAGTTCCGAATAATTAAAGACTAGTAAAATACAAAAAATAAAGCTATTGGAAAAATAGGCGGGAATTGTGTTATGATTAATGTATTAATTGGGGGGCGTTTTGAATAGAAAAACGGTTAATTTTTCCAATAATACTGTTGTTAAATTTGATAGGTCTGCGCTCTTTTTGTCTGGCCTTCCTCACACTCCTCAAATAAAAGAATTTATAGAAAAATATAAAAATACCTCGCTGGAAATACATTGCGATCAAGATAACGGCCATGTTCGTTTTTCCGGTATAAAACACCGAGATCTTAAATATATAAAGTATGCCGATGTCATAAAAGAGTTTATCAATAAGTATTTTCTAAAAGAGTATATTGCTCATAGTTATGATATAGATATTGCCCTGGGAATAGTCTGCGATGAGTTGATCCCAAATTTAGTTCGTTCGCTTCTATCGGTTTACCATAATAGATATATTTATAACACAGGTGAGTTTATTTCTGTTGCTGATTTTTTTGAAAAAAATAAAAATTTATTGCCGCTTGGTATTATTGAATTTCGTAAAGAAATAGTAGATAACGGCAGAAAGTTACTTTGCACTGTTCGCAATGCCGCTCCTTTTTCAGAACTAGACAGCTGCTCGATCGATGCTAAACTAAAAAAGGAGTATTATGCGGAAAATAGAGATGCCGGTGTCTGGGAAAGACTTAATTATTTGTTGTTTTTTGGCGGACAAAAGCAGATAGCTAAAAGTGTTTTTTTTCCTGAGGACCATAAACTAGAAGTGACTTTATATCAATATGATGATTTATTAAAGACAGGTACTATTATTGTAGATTTTAAAAGAAGAATGTTGATTTGCGGTCAAAATATGCTGATGATCGATCAAAAAACACTTGCCCTTTTCTTTAAAAATGCTGTTCATAAAAGTACCACCGGCTCTAATTCCGGCGGATTGTGCCTAGTCAAAAGTTTTATTGATAATTTGATCTATTACTGGGAAGAAGAGAAAGAAGATCTGCAGATAAAAACAAAATATAAGGGCTGGTATAATTTTCAATTTACGGTAAATTTAGATAAAGAGATCAAAAACGAAGAAGATCTTTTGGCTATTTAGTATATTATTATTAAAATAATATTAAATATATTGAAAGACAGTCTTTCGATCCCTGTGTTAAAATTTTAATATGACCAGACCAAAAATATATTTAATAGATGGCCATTCTTTTGCTTATAGGGCATTTTTTGCTCTACCACCAACCATGGTAACTACCGATGGCCAGCCGACCAATGCCCTTTATGGTTTTGCCAAGATGTTATTTTCTATTATAGAAGAAAAAAAACCAGATTGTATCGCAGTGGCGTTTGATCTGCCTGTGCCGACATTTCGCCATAAAGCCTATGGTCAATATAAGGCGCATCGACCTCCTTCACCAGAGGAGTTTCGTTCACAAGTCCCTTTAATTAAAGAGTTTGTGCGCAGTTTAAATATTCCCATTCATGAAGTAGCTGGATATGAGGCCGATGATGTTCTTGGAACATTGGCCAATAAGGCTGTTACCGAAGGGCTTGATGCGGTAATTGTTACTGGAGATAAAGATTCTCTGCAGTTGGTAAATGAACATATTCATGCTCTATTGCCCAAAAAAGGTGTTTCGGAGATGAAGGAATATGATATTGGCGCTGTTGAAAAACAATACGAAGGTTTGAAACCAGAGCAAATAGTTGATATGAAAGCGCTGGTTGGGGATAAATCTGATAATATACCGGGAGTGCCGGGAATTGGTGAAAAAACAGCGGTGGCTTTGTTGCAGGAATTTAAAACCCTGGCAGCTCTTTATGAAAATATAGATAATATCGGCAGAGAAAGTGTTAAGGATAAAATAAAAAATAACCGTGAGGCTGCTTTTCAAAGCCAGATGCTGGCTAAAATAGTTACCGATGTGCCGTTAGATTTTTCGTTGGATAGTTGTCATACTGCCGATTTTGAATGGCCGAAAGTAGTTGATTTTTTAAAAAAATATCAGCTCAATTCACTGGCGGCCAAATATCAAAAAAATATTTCACAACAGGGCGATCTTTTTAGCAGTCAGCATATTGAACTTGAGCCGGAGATCATTGATAAAGAAAAAATTTTACAGGCCAGAATAAAAAAATATTTATTAAATCCCGACCGTCAATATAAAGATGAAGATATTACTGCTGAAGATGTAGCCTCCATTGCTGAATACGGTAAAGAACTTAAAGCGCGCGGTTTGTATGAAATCTATCAAAATATTGAATTGCCGCTGGCTTCTATTCTGAGTGATATGGAAAAAGAGGGTATTAGGATTGATATTTCTTTTTTGTCGAGAATGTCTAAGGAGTTAGAGCTGTTTATTAAGGGATTGGAATTAGTTATTTACCGTTTGGCGGGTGAAGAGTTTAATATTAATTCGCCAAAACAGCTGGCGGAAATATTTTTTGAAAAGTTAAAAATACCGACAATTAAAAAAACTAAGACCGGCTTTTCAACAGATGCCTCGGTGCTGGAAGAATTGGCAGGGGAACATGATATTGCTTCTAAAATTTTAGAGTATCGGCAATTGGCCAAGTTGAAATCTACATATGTGGATGCACTCCCTTTGCTGGTTGATCCTAAAACCGGACGAGTTCATACACATTTTAATCAAACTGCTACGGCTACTGGTCGGCTTTCTAGTTCTGATCCTAATTTGCAAAATATTCCGGTTCGGACAGAAATGGGCAGAAAGATCCGGCAGGCTTTTCTCCCTTCCGATGATAAAAATTTATTGTTATCGGCCGATTATTCGCAAATAGAGCTGAGAATTTTAGCGCATATTGCCAACGAAGAGGGTTTGATCAAAGCTTTTGAAAATAATCTAGATATTCATAGTGCTACGGCTGCAGAGGTTTTTGGTGTTAAGCTGGAAGATGTCACGCCGGAGCAGCGTGCGCAATCTAAGGCGGTTAATTTTGGTATTGCTTATGGGATGTCGGCCAGAAAACTATCACAGACAGTTGGTTTGCCTTATCAAGAAGCGCAGAATTTTATTGATAATTATTTTGCTAAATATCCAGGAATTAAAAAATATATTGAGGAGACAATTGAATTTGCCCGGCAGAACGGCTATGTTAAAACTTTATTGGGCCGGCGCCGTTATTTTAAAGATATCAATTCGCCTAATAAAAAATTAGCGGCCGCTGCGGAAAGAGCCTTGATCAATATGCCGATTCAGGGGACTTCAGCGGATATTATTAAAATGGCCATGATCAAAATAGCGGATGAGTTAAAACATCAAAAACTCAAAGCCAAGATGATCCTGCAGGTTCACGATGAATTGGTCTTTGATGTGCCAGAACATGAGGCCTATGATCTAGAGTGTCTGGTCAAAGAGATCATGAGCGGTATTTATCCGTTAAACGTTCCGTTAGTGGTTAATGTTGCTACCGGGAAGAATTGGTTGGAAGCTAAATAAGTGTTGCTTTCCTGAAACTTCTTGTTAAACGTGATATAATATAGGACTACTTAAAAAACTTTTGGAGGGGATTCAAATGAAGATACAGATCAAGGGACATGGTATTAAAGTAACTCAGTCTATGAAAGATTATGCAGAAAAAAAACTTCCTAAGCTGGAAGAGTATTTTGATAATATTACACAGGTCGATATTGAAATGGAAGTAAAAAAAATTAAGAACAAGGATGTTTCTCATATTGCCAAAGTAAATATTTATTTACCTAAACATGTTGTTCTGCATGGCGAAGTTAAAAGCAGTGATATGTATGCTTCTATTGATATGATAGTAGATAAAATGACCACGCCGCTGAAAAAATATCAGGATAGATATAAAGATAAGCGCAAAGCGGGCGGCTTTTTTTCTAAGGTTAAGAGAAAAGTAACTAACGATTACGAAGAACCGGTTCCCGGGATGAAGATCTTTAAGGAGAAAAAAGAGTCTTTTAAACCAATGGATCCTGTTGAAGCTGTTTTGCAGCTGAGTAAAATTAAAAAACAATTTTTTATTTTTAATAATAGTAAAACACACCATACTCTTAGTGTGGTTTATGACCGCAAAAACGGCACTTATGGACTGCAGACCGATAAAAAATTATACATGAAAAGGGCCAAGTTAAGAGGCTTTAAAGAGATGCCGGCCGACCAAAAATACGAAGGCAAAGGTGTGAAGATCACTAAAATAAAAGAGATTAACGATAAAGAGATGACGCCTAACGAGGCTGCTGGTAAGCTGTTCGATAAAACATTCTCTACTTTTATGACTTTTAAAAATGTAGTTACCGGTCAAATTAACCTGGTCTATAAGAAAAAAGACAATACCATCGGTTGGATAGAACAAGAAAGATAATTTTGAATATTTGTTTTCTTAAAAGGGCTGTCTAATGACAGCCCTTTTTATTTTAAGCAACAAGAAAAATCGATACATTTTTTCACTCCAAATAAACGATATTATTTATATATAGCAGGTATAAATTGTTTTTTATCTGGGTATATATGTTTTATGGGGGTATTTTATGGGTAATCTATCAATAGGTTTTAGTGATGTTTCTAAATGGAAAAGTCCATTGAAAACAACAAAAAAAGATCCAGAAGAGAAAAAAGTTGGTAATGATCAAAAAAATAATGATGTGCCTACAAATTTTGATTATATGGCAGGAATGCCTTTAGGCTTAAATCCTTATAATTCTATTAACATAGAAAAAAAATATGATGAACGGCCACAGCCGTCTAAAATTGATAAGAGTATAATTGCTAAGCAAAAAAAAGTTGGTTTATATGATCTGCCCATGGGAAATAATGCCAGTGATCTAAAGAGTGAACTTAAAAGAAATTATCAAGCCAATGCCGATAGATTAAATAAATCGCCTTATACGGCTAAAGAAAAAGCAGAGGCGCTGGCCTCACTATGTCCTAAAAATAGGGATAAAACGCTGTTTGTTTTGATCTATCTTAGGAACAGAAACCCAAAACTTTTTGCTGATATTATGGGCGAATTAAAAAAACAGCTTTCTGATAAAGATTATTCCTGGTTAAAAGATAGTATGGCAAAAATATCAATTACTAGAAGCGGGCAATTGATCGATCCTGCTACTAATAAAGAAATAGATTTTTTATCTTATATGGGAACTGATGCTCAAAG
>CAYUXF010000002.1:19992-21566 GCA_964448755.1 uncultured bacterium | reverse complement strand
TTTTCCTCTAAAATATTTTTATTGAGCAGTTCTTGTTGTTCGGCTTTAGTTATTTTTTCTGAAAAATCGATATCTTTTTTAGTTATGGTTATCGGCTTGATAACAATAATATTTAATTGATCTTTTACAGCTAATTCATATTTTCTTTGTGTGTCGTTAGAAAAAATAAATTCTTCTCTTTTAGTTGCTAGTAAATTAATAATATCATTAAATTCTTTTTCTAATTGCGCGGTTATTTCTTCTATAACATCTTTTAAAGAATTATCGGTGCTGAATATTTCTTTAATGATCTCTTTGGCGCTTTGAACGTAGACCGCTTTTTCTAGTTCATTTTCTGCTGCCTGACAATAGTTTTCTGTCTCTTGTAATAGCTCTTCTTTGGCCTGTTGTTTGGAGATTTTTCCTTTTTTGTGTTTGAGGTGAACGGCCGATATTTTTCCGGCAAATTTCTGGGCATTTGTTTTTATGTTTTTTTTAAAAATATCAATTTTTTGTCCGCTTTTTTCGGCGGTTTTTTTACAGGCTTTTTTTAGGTGGTCTTCAATATTATAAAATATATCAGTGGATATTTTTTTGGTTTTTTTCCAACATTCTTTGGGTGATTTAATATTTAAGCGGTCCAGTGAAGCTTGCCACATGGTCAACTTCCTTTCACGCTCCCTCTGGCCCTCTAAAACAGTATCGTTAAAAATGCTCTTGCAATTGCATTCATTTTTTCTGTTGTTTTTCTTAAGGTTTTTAGCCGGGAACTTTGTTAAAATATCACAATGGAACTCTTAGAGGATCTAAAAAAAATAGGTAATTTAAAACTTTATACTAAGAACAGCTCATTGTTTTTAATGGGTGACGAGGCGGTCGGTTTTTTTTATATTCTTGAAGGGGCTGTCCGGCTTTATCGCTATGCCGAAAACGGCCGGGAAGTAGAAGTGGCGCGGCTAAAAAACGGTGATTTTTTAGGCGAGGTGATCTTATTTGCCGCCGAAAAATACCCGGTCACTGCCGAGGCTTTAGCGGATACAGAAGTGCTCTTTTTTAAAAGGAGTGTTTTTTTGCAGGCTTTGCAGTCTAATTTTGCTTTGACAGAGTTTATGCTTAAACTTTTAGCTCAAAAATGTTTGACGTTAAATGATCGGCTGGAGACATTAAATACTCTTTCGGTTCGGCAGCGGCTATTGAAATTTGTGGTTTCTAAATGTAGTAGAGATGGTCAATGTCTTATTGATATTGGAATGAAAAAAACTGAATTGGCCAAAACCCTAGGTATTACACCCGAGGCTTTGTCACGAAACATTAAACAGCTGGTCGATGAGAAATTAATTAAAATTAACGGCCCAAAGATCAAAGTACTAGATTGTGATTCATTGAAAAAGAATTTGTAAAAACTTGATCTCGATCAAGGAATAATAGTTTGTTTTTCTATACAATTTACGCAAATCTGTTAGTTAAGAGGTGTGTAAATGGTAAAAAGACCAATTATTGAAATAGACCGTGACAAATGCAATGGCTGTGGTCTCTGTACAACAGCTTGTGCTGAAGGAGCTCTGGCGCTTGACCAGGATAATAAAGCAGTTCTG
>CAYUXF010000002.1:0-19892 GCA_964448755.1 uncultured bacterium | reverse complement strand
AAAATAGTGATCAATTTAGACGGTAGTATTGCTTAAAAGAAACAAGATCTTTTAAGTTTTATTAAAAAATAAAAAGGAGGAAGTATTATGAGTATGTTTTGTTTTCAATGTCAGGAGACAGCTAAAGGGAGCGGTTGTACCGTTCAAGGTGTGTGCGGCAAGAAAGAAGATGTGGCCAAGTTACAAGATCTTTTAATTTATGTAGTTAAAGGGATAGCTCTTTTAATGACCGCCAATCAAGAAAAAAAGTTTGAGCGCGGTGAATACGATAAATTTGCTATAGAAAGTTTGTTTGCCACTATTACCAATGCCAATTTCTCAAAAGATATTTTTATTGCCAGGGTAGAGCAGGGGCTTAAATTAATTAAAAAATTAAAGGAACAGACCGGTAGCAAGATAGAAGACAACGCGGTTAATTGGCAGGCGCAAAATACTGCAGAATTATTGGTGCAAGCGGAAACGATTGGCGTTTTAGCAACTGCCAATGAGGATATTAGGTCTCTGCGCGAATTGCTGACGTATGGCATTAAGGGGATCTCTGCTTATGCTGAACATGCCAGTGTTTTAGGGTATCAAAGCGATAATATTTTTGACTTTATATATAAAGGACTAGCCGCAACACTTGATGATTCTTTACCGGCAGATGATCTTTTTAATTTAGTTGTGGAGTGCGGAAAAATAGGTGTAGAGGTTATGGCGCTTTTGGATAGCGCAAATACAAAAACTTATGGTGATCCGCAAATTACAGAGGTTAATTTAGGTGTCGGCAAAAATCCTGGTATTTTAGTGAGCGGGCATGATCTCAAAGATCTAGAAGAATTACTGGAACAAACTAAAGATACCGGCGTAGATGTCTATACGCACGGTGAGATGCTGCCGGCTAATTATTATCCGGCGTTTAAAAAGTATAAAAATTTTATTGGGAATTACGGCAATGCCTGGTGGAAACAAAACGAGGAATTTGAAAAATTTAATGGTCCAATTCTAATGACTACAAACTGTATTATTCCGCCCAAAGATTCTTACAAAGATAGGATCTACACTACTTCAGTAGTTGGCTTTGATGGTGTTAAACATTTGCCGGAGAGAAAGAAGGGGCAACCGAAAGATTTTTCTGTCTTGATCGAACATGCTAAAAAATGTTCGCCGCCGACAGAACTAGAAAAAGGTACTTTAGTGGGTGGGTTTGCGCATAATCAAGTAATTGCGCTGGCCGATAAAATAGTTGAGGCGGTAAAAAGCGGCGCGATCAAGAAATTTGTGGTTATGGCCGGCTGTGACGGTAGAATGAAGTCGCGCGATTATTATAAAGATTTTGCGCTGGCTTTGCCGAAAGATACGGTGATTTTAACCGCCGGCTGCGCTAAATATCGCTATAATAAATTGCCGTTAGGTGATATTAATGGTATCCCGCGTGTTTTGGATGCTGGTCAATGCAATGATTCTTATTCACTGGCTGTTATTGCCTTGAAATTAAAAGAGGTTTTTGGTTTGGAGGATATTAACGAATTGCCGATCGTTTATAATATTGCCTGGTATGAACAGAAAGCGGTAATTGTTCTGCTGGCTCTTCTTTATTTAGGTGTTAAAAATATTCATCTGGGGCCGACACTTCCCGGGTTTTTATCGCCGAATGTAGCTAAAATTATAATTGATAAGTTTAAGCTGTCCGGTATTAAAAGTGTTGAAGAAGATATACAGCTTTTAGTGGGTTAACTATCTGTGTGGCTCTCTGCTCCCCCCTATGACAGAGAGCCACTTTTTTAAATTGGCAAACTTGTAAATTATTTCCAAAACCGTTAATATTCAGCGCATGACAGTTAAAGAATTATTTATGTCCGGTAACGAGGCTCTTGGCCGCGGTGCTTATGAGGCGGGGCTGCATTTTGCAGCTGCTTATCCGGGAACCCCATCAACAGAAATACTCCAGTATTTGGCGCAATATGATGAAATTGATACTCAGTGGTCGATCAATGAAAAAGTTGCTTACGAAGTTGCTTTTGGTTCTTCGGTCGCGGGGCGGCGCTCACTTTTTGCCGCCAAACATGTCGGTCTCAATGTGGCGATGGATGGATTGATGACCTCCACTTACATAGGTGTTAACGGCGGTTTCGTTGTTGTAACAGCCGATGATCCGGGGCTGCACTCTTCCCAGAACGAACAGGACAACAGAAGACTGGCTCCTTTTGCCAAAATGCCGCTGATCGAACCAGCTTCGCCATCTGAGGCCAAAGAATTTATAAAATACGCTTTTAAGTTGAGTGAAGAGAATGATATTCCCGTTCTCTTTCGCATGACAACGCGTGTATCGCATACCAAAGAAAATATAATGCTGGGCAGCCGCACAGAAGCTCCTCTTAAAGAATATAAAACCGATACTATGAAGAATGTTATGGCCCCTGCCATGGCATACAAAAGACACATTAATTTAGAAGAAAGATTACTCCAATTAAAAGAGATCTCCGAAAGCACCGAGCTGAACAAAATAGAAGCCGGCGACAAAAAGATCGGTTTTATTACATCTGGTGTTGCTTATTTATATGTAAAAGAGATGTATCCTGATGCCGCTGTTTTAAAACTGGGGATGGCTTATCCTTTTCCGGAAAATAAAGTTAAAGAGTTTGCCAAAACTGTTGATCGGCTTGTTGTTATTGAAGAGCAGGAGCCGATTATTGCCGATGAAGTGCAAAAACTAGGCCTGGAATTTATCGCCAAAGATGACTCCTATCTGATCGGCGAGCTTAAACCTGAATACATTCCGCAGATCGTTAACGGCGAGAGTAAAATAGAAGTTCAAAAGAAGTCGCGTCGTCCTGTTCTCTGTCAGGATTGTCCGCATGGCTATGTTTTTAATATTCTCAAAGATATGGAAGTTATTGTTAACGGCGATATTGGCTGCTACACGCTTGGTGCTCTGCCACCATATAACCGTATTCATACCTGCGTTTGCATGGGGGCCAGTGTCCCTTTTGCCGAGGCTTTTTCTAAGGCATTGCCCGGCAAAAAAGTTGTCGGTGTTATTGGCGATTCGACATTTTTTCATTCTGGTATTACCGGCTTGATCAATGCCAATTACAATAAAGCTAAAGGATTATTAATAGTTCTAGATAACTCTACGACAGCTATGACCGGCAGTCAGCCGCATCCAGGGACCGGCTGGACTATCAGAGGTGAAAAAACTAAAAAAGTTGATATTCAGGAACTTTGTAAAGTTTGCGGAGCAGACACCGTTGATCAGATCAGCCCTAACAAAGAAGCAGAATTAAAAGAACTGATCGAGAAGAGATTAAACGAGGATAATTTTTCCGTGATCGTGGTTAAATCTGCCTGCAGATTGATCCGTGATCCGCGCAAAGTTTTGGAAGCTTATAAAAAGGTGAATACTTAACTCACCCCCTCGCTCCCCCTCTCTTTAAAGAGAGGGGGAAGCTGAGCGATAAGCGAAGCGGGGGTGAGTTGAAATTAAAAGAGGATATAGATTTTGAAAGAGACAAAAGTAACAAGTATTTTATTTTGTGGGATCGGCGGACAGGGTATCCTTAAAGCGGCGGAAATCTGTTGTCTGGCTGCAATGTATGAAGGGTTTCATGTCAAAAAATCCGAAGTCCATGGCATGGCGCAGCGCGGTGGTTCAGTGGAATCGCATGTCCGGTTCGGTAAAAAAGTTTATTCGCCGCTCATTGGTAACGGTCAGGCGGATATTTTATTCTCGACCGATGAAACGGAACGTGAGAGTTATCTCGATTATTTAAAGGAGAAGAGTATTGATCTGATCGAGTATCTTAAAAAAGGAAAAGAAAAAATAGACAATGTTTTTTATTTAAATACTTTTATGCTCGGCGTGCTTTCTAAAAAACTTGAGATCAGTGAAGATAATTGGTTAAAAGCTATTAATAAAGTTCTGCCCGCCAAAGCTTTGGCGGAAAATCTTGAGGTTTTTGCTCTAGGTCGTAAGGCTTAAATTTTCTTTGTCTTGTCTCACTTTTTTATGCGGGCTATAATCGATCTTTCTTAAAAGAGAGGAGCGCTATTGTCACATGATCTTCGATGAAAAAATAGAAACGATGCAGTTAGCTGAACTCAAGAATCTCCAGTCAGAACGACTTACAAAATTAGTTCAATATATTTACAAAAATTGTCCGGCTTATAAAAATAAAATTGATCGGCACGGCGTTTCGCTTTCAGAAATTAAAACTATAGATGATATCAAAAAATTGCCGTTCACTACCAAAGAAGATATGCGCGATCACTATCCCTACGGCCTTTTTTGTCTGCCGCAGAATAAATTGCAGGAGATCCATGTCTCCAGCGGCACGACTGGGAATCCGACACTGGTTGGTTATACTAAAAATGATCTCAAACTCTGGAGCGAGGTGATGGCCCGTTCGCTTTGCTGTGCCGGCGCTGTACCGGGAGATACTATTCAAATAGCTTACGGTTATGGTTTGTTTACCGGTGGGCTGGGGCTGCACTACGGTTCTCTGGAACTCGGATTGACCGTTATCCCTGCCTCTTCTGGGCAGACCAAAAGACAGCTTAAATTAATGAGTGATTTTCAGCCAAAAATTATCGCCTGTACGCCGAGTTATGTTCTCTATATGCTCGATGAGGCGAATGCCCTTGGTCTTGACCCTAAAAAGAGCAGCTGGCAGATCGGTATTTTTGGCGCCGAGCCCTGGAGCGATTCGATGCGCAATGAAATAGAGAAGGGTTGGAATATTTTGGCAACCGATATTTACGGTCTTTCAGAAATTATCGGCCCGGGTGTCGCGCAGGAATGTCAGCACAAAAGCGGTCTGCATATTTTTTCCGATGTTTTTTATCCTGAAATAATCGATCCTGATACCGGAGAAGAAGTTAATCCTGGTGAAACAGGGGAACTGGTCATTACAACGCTGACCAAAGAGGGGATACCCCTTCTGCGCTACCGCACTAGAGATATTGTCGGCATTACTTACGAGAAATGCGCCTGCGGCAGAACATCGCCGCGTATTAGCAAAGTCAAAGGACGCACCGATGATATGATCATTATCCGCGGTATCAATGTCTTCCCGTCGCAAATAGAGCATGTGCTGGTCAGCATTGAAGGCGTCAAGCCTCATTATCAGCTGATCGTCGATCGCGAGAGCAACGGTTTAGATAAGTTGGAAGTGCTGGTAGAGGTTGATGATAATATTTTTTCTGATGAGATCAAACAGCTGCAGGCTTTTGAAAAGAAGATCAGAAAAGAGATAGAGGCAACACTTTCTGTAAGTGCCACTGTTAAGCTAGTAGAGCCCGGGAGTATCGAGCGGAGCGAAGGGAAAGCTAAGCGAGTTATTGATAAGAGAAAGATCTGACAAATTTAAGGAGGCCTATATATGAAAATAACACAAATTTCGGTTTTTTTAGAAAATAAAGAGGGTCGTCTGCATAAAGTTTGTCAGGTGCTTGGCGATAACAATATTAATATCCGTGCGCTTTCAATTGCCGAAAACGAAGATTTTGGTATTTTACGAATTGTGGTCAATGATCCGCAAAAAGCTGTTACGATCCTTAAACAAAATAATATTATGGCCAATTTAACCGATGTCGTGGCTGTAGAAGTTGAAGATAAACCGGGCGGACTCTCTTCAATATTAAATGTTTTAAAAGATAATGATATTAATGTTGAGTATATGTATGGCTTTTTGGAGCGTTTTTCAGACAAGGCGCTGCTGGTCTTTCGCTTTGATCATGCCGATAAAGCTATAGAGGTCTTAACTAGAAATAACATTAGAGTGATCAAAGAGAATGACATCAACAATCTCTAAGACACAGATGTATTGGAATAAAGCAATAGAAACTATCGATAGAGAAGAGCTGGCAAAACTGCAGTTGAGAGCGTTGCAGGAGACCGTGGAGAGCGCTTTAAAAACCAGATTTTATGCCGAACGATTAAAAGCCTGCGGCATTAAAAGCGGGCAGGATATTAAGTCGCTTGCCGATCTTTCTAAAATACCGTATACGACTAAAGATGATCTGCGCAGCTGTTATACCGATGGGCTGCTGGCCGTGCCGCAAGAAGATGTTATCAGACTGCACAGCTCCAGCGGTACTACCGGCACACCGACAGTTATTTATCATACCGCGCAGGATATCGATAACTGGACCGATATTTTAGCCCGCTCTATTGTCGCTACCGGCTGTACTAAAAGCGATGTTTTTCAAAATATGATGACCTACGGCCTCTTTACCGGCGGCATCGGTCTGCATTACGGTGCGGAGCGAGTGGGGATGACCGTTATTCCTATTTCCAGCGGCAATACGATCAGGCAGCTGAAATTTATGAAAGATTTCAGAACGACAGTGCTCCATGCTACACCGAGTTATTTACTCCATATTTATACAAAATTTCAGGAGGCGGGGATAGAGTTAACAGAACTCAGTTTGAAAAAAGCTTTTGTCGGCGCTGAACCGCATTCGGAAAATACCAGAAAAAAGATCGAGCAGCTTTTTAAGATTGATGTCTATAATTCTTATGGATTGAGCGAAATGAACGGCCCGGGTGTCGGTTTTGAGTGTGCCGAGAAAAAAGGGATGCATATCTGGGAAGATAATTATATTTTAGAGGTGATCGATCCTCTAAGCGGCGAATTGCTTGCCGACGGAGAAGAGGGTGAAGTTGTGTTCACTACCTTAAAACGCCGTGCTACGCCTCTGCTGCGCTACCGCACTAAAGATCTTTCTTCTGTTTATCCAAGTAAATGTTCTTGCGGGCGCACACACCGCCGTATCGCCAGAATAAAAGGGCGGGCCGATGATATGCTGATAGTTAACGGCGTCAATATTTATCCTTCGCAGATCGAAGAGGTCATTATGAAGATCCCGGAAATAGGGACTAATTATCAGATCTGTTTGGAAAATAAAGGGACGCTTGACCGTCTGATAGTTAAAGCCGAACTTTCGCCAGATTATTTTACGGACGATGTACGAGAATTTGACGCGCTTAAAGCGGAGATGGTAGAGAAATTAAAAGCGGCGATAATTATTAAGCCTGCTATTGAATTTCATTCGCCCGGCTCACTTCCTGTTTCTGAGGGGAAGGCGCAGAGAGTTTTTGATAACCGCGAAAAACTTTAATTAAATTCTTTCTTGGCAGTTATTTTAGCCTAAATTTAGTTGTAGAGAATAAGTCCAAGGCCTTCTGCTGGTGTCTGCTGATTAGAGAGTGGGTAATTATAATAAATATGTACCGGAATTTCTGTGTCTTTAAAAAGAGCGGCAAAGCGCTCATTCATTTCAGGATAGAGGCCTTTTTTATTTATTACACCAAAGCCGGAACTGGCATAAGCTATTTTAATAATTCCTTTACTGCTTCTAGTCATGATCAAGGCATGCCAATCTGGTTTTAGTTCTTTCTCGTTAATTAGTAATTGATATTTTTGAGCAACATCAATGTGATAGGCGTTAAGAGCATCCTCAATAATTAACTGAGCCGATTCTTCATTGTAAAAGACTATCAAACCGTTAGTTATATTGTTCATGAATTTTTCATAGACCTCAAGGCTTTTATGGTCATAAAAAGAGAATTGTTTTTTTATAATATTGAAGCTCTCTGCGAGCGCCACTTTTTTGCTGTACATTTCAAGTAACCTCTTAGTTAATTGTTGATGGAAATTATTTAGTGTCCCCCCAAATAATTTCCTCTAAATATTAAACGATAGTTTAAATGTTGTCAAGTATTAGTTTACATTCATATGTGTTTATGCTTTTTTGAGAAAACAAACAACAATGATATAATTTCGCTTCGTTCTTTGATGAGATATCTAGCCATATTTAAAAGGAGTCAGTAGTAATGAAAAATTTATATGGATTTTATAGCGATCGTTGTCTGGTTAAATTTCCGGAAAGAGACTTGTTTTTAAAAGAAAAAATAGGCTATAAGCGAGCTTTTGACCTGGCCTGCCAGCGGGCTGTTTTTTTAAAGAAAGAGGGCTATCAAAAAGGTGATGTTTTAGCTATTCTAGGTGAAAATTGTGCTGATTGGGTAATAACTTTCATGGCAGTTAATTTTGCCGGCGGCTATGCGCTTTTGCTTGATCCACATTTAGATGAAGTGGCTTATCGCAAAATGTTGACAGAAGTCTCTGCCAAAGCGGTATTTATTTCTGAAAAATATGATAATTTTGATCTGGGAGATATTAAGCGCTACCCCCTGGCTCTTAATGATGAATTACTTACTACAGATAAATTTGAACCGGTAGTTATGGCGCCTGATGATATCGCGGCGCTTTTTTTTACTTCTGGCACTACAGGTGAATCTAAAATAGTTCCGTTGACACATGCTAATTTTATTGATACGGCGGAAGCTACTATCGCTCATTTTGAAAAAGATATCAGCATTGGCGATAAGGTTTTTTACGGGTTGTTGCCTATTTATCACGTTTTTGGTTTGATGGCCTCGGTAGTTGCCCCTATTTCTGCCGGTGCCAGGATAGTTTTTCAAAATTCATTTAAAGGGCCTGATATTCTAGCTGACCTCAAAGAATATAAAATAAATATTTTTCCGGCAGTTCCGAGAATCTTTGAAACTTTTCATGATAAGTTATTAACCAAGGTCCGGGCTGAGTCTAAGTTAAAGTATAGTATTTTTACATTTATGATCGATCATGCGCCGACAATTAAACATGTGGGCCTGGGTTTTCTCCTGAAAAAAATATTTAAACCTGTACAGGAAGCTTTTGGCGGACACATTGATTTTTTTATCAGCGGCGGTGCCCGTTTAAGTAAAAGGGTCAATATAGCTTATGAAAATATGGGTTTTAAAATGGTCCAGGGTTTTGGTTTAACTGAGACGCTGGGGCCTATTACTATTAATAAACTCAATGAACGCAAGGCGATCTGTGCCGGCTGTCCAACCAGAGGTAATGAAGCTAAAATAAAAAATATTAACCCCGATGATGGTATTGGTGAAATTTGTCTGCGCGGTCTTTCTGTTTTTTCCGGTTATTATAAAAATGAAGCGGCTAATAAAGAGGTTTTTGATGAAGAGGGTTGGTTCATGACCGGTGATCTTGGTTTTATTGATGGTGATGGGTTTATCCATATCCGCGGCCGCAAAAAAAATGTCATAGTTTTAGATTCCGGAAAAAATGTTTATCCGGAAGATCTGGAAGCCCATTATCAAAAAGCAATCGAAATAAATGAACTGACGGTCTTTGGCCGCAAAGAAAATGGCAAAGAGTATATTTACGCTGTTATTGTTCCTGAACAAAAAACCAAAGACAGTTATCGCAATATTAAAAAAGTTATCAAGCGGATGGGACATGGTCTGCCAAGCTATAAAAAAATAACCGACTTTGCTATTTCTTATGATGTCTTACCAAAAACCTCTACGCAAAAAGTGAAAAAACATGAAGTTATTAAAGAACTTGAGTCTGGTGTTTATCAGATGTCGGAAAACGATCCGCGTTTTAATGCTGTGGAAATTGTGGCCAAAACCCCGGAAGAGGAGGAATTGCTGGCAACGTTATTCGACAGATTAAAGATCGATGTTATTTATACAAATCAGAGGCTGGAAGATTACGAAATTGATTCTCTTGATTATATTGAGCTGATCTCATTTTTAGAGAATAAGTATAAGATCAAGATCGATGTTAGTGCTTTTGTTGATAGTGAAAACATGGAAAAGCTCTTTAATTATCTGGTCAAATTAATTACCTCAAAAGAGACAGTCAGTGCCAGTGAATATTTAATTAATAGTATTATAAAAACCAGGATCAAGCATTTTTATAATCCATTGATAGAGTTGTCATTATTTTTAATAAAATGGATCTCAAAAATATTTTGGCGTCTTAAAGTTGTTAATCCGGAGAATTTTAAAATTGACAATACAATTATTGTGGCCAATCATCAGTCTTATTTGGATGTTCTCTGGATCTATGCTTTTCTCCCTTACCGGATCAGAAAAAATCTCTATATTGCTACCAAAAAAGAACTTGCTTTTATGCGCTATTTTCTGCCAGGTATTCATTTTATTTTTGTTGATCGTGAGGGAAGTAAATTTATTCCTATTTTAAAAGCGGAAGCGGATATTCTGCGCCAGGGAAAATCGCTGATAATTTTTCCTGAAGGGACCAGGACCGCTAACGGCAAAATTGGCGATTTTAGGAGTGGTGCGGCATTCCTGGCAACATCGCTTGGTAAAGAGCTGCTGCCAATTACGATCAGCGGCGGTTATGAAATTTATCCTCGTCATAAACTGTTGCCTAAATTTTTTACCGGACAGCAGGCAGAGCTTTATATCCATAAAGCGGTAGATCCTAAAAAATACAATAATTATGATCTGTTAAATGATGATCTTAAAAAAATTATCAGTAAAGCAAGTTAATTGTTCTTAAGGAAGCCTGATGGAGATCTACAGTTATTTAACAGATAGTGTTAAACAGTATGCTGAAAGAAAGTGTTTTGAAAAAGAAGAGTTAACTTATCTGCAAGTTCTAGATCTGGTCCTTGGCCGTGCCGCTTTTTTACAAAAAGCAGGTTTTGGTAAGAACGATATTATTGGTTTGCTGGCTGTTAATTCCGGTGATTGGCTAATAACCTTTTTGGCAATTGTTATTACTGGTGCGCAAGCATTATTGCTGAATACTAATTCAAGTAAAGATTCTAATTGTAGAGTGTTAAAAGAATTAAGTGTTAAGGTCTATTTTTCTGATGAACAGAATATTTTAAAAACGACAGAAGTTAAAAATTATCAGATTAAGAAAAATGTTAATATATTAAACGCGGCGGAATTTCAAGAAGTGGTGATTAATGAGCAAGATATTGCATTATTGGCGGCTGTGGCCGAAAATACTAAAGACCAATTGAAAATAGTGCCGTTAAGTCATTTTAACGTGGTGCAAGCCGCTGTTAATACAGCTCAGCGCCTGGGGCCGCGTTACGCGGAAAAAATAATTTACGGGTTGCTGCCGCTCTCTCAGCTTTATGGTCTTATTATTGCCGGGCTGGCCCCTCTATTTGCCGGCAGTTCGCTGGTCTTTCAATCTTCCTTAAAGACTAAGGAAATAGTAACAGATCTTAAAAAATATCAGGTCAATGTTTTTCCTGCTGTACCGGCTGTTTGGGAGTTTTTTTTAGAACAGTTGGCTAAAAAATATCAAGAAGCGGGTAAAAAGCAGAGGCTGGCATTTTTTATTAAGTACTGTTCTTGGTTACGCAAACTAGGTTTGGCAAGAGTTGTTGATAAGATTTTTGCACCTGTGCGCGAGGTTTTTGGCGGGGCGATCACCTTAATGATCAGCAGCGGCACGGTACTGAGAAAAGAATATGAAAAAGCTTATCGGAATATGGGTTTTCCGTTAATTGCCGCTTACGGTTCAGCGGAAACGGGCGGTTTTTTTGCAATTAATGACCCGCAACGTTTTGTTAAATATAGTGCCGGTCAGCCGTTAAATGGCAATGAAATTCAAATACGCAATGCCGGAAGTGATAGAATAGGGGAGATCTGGTTAAAAGGAGCTACTGTTTTTAAGGGTTATTATGAAAATAAAAAATTAACCGAGGCTGTTTTTGATGATGACGGTTGGTTTAGTTCTGGCGACAGAGGTTTTTTAAACAAAAAAGGCGTTTTATATATCAGCTAATATAAAAATAAGGCAGGAGGAAAAAATGAAAAATCTATATCAGTTTTTTGAAAAAAGTGTAAAGGAAAATGCAGACAGGTTGCTTTTTGTTAAAGAAAAGATCACTTATGCTCAGGCACTGGAGAAGATCAAAACTAAAGCAGTTTTTTTACAGAAAGAAGGCTATCAAAAGGATGATGTCTTAGCAATTTTAGCTGTTAATTCTGCTGACTGGCTGATCACTTACTTTGCAATTACCTCCATTGGCGCTTATGCACTTTTATTGGATACTAATTTACCGCAAGAGGAATATCAGAAAATGCTCAAGATCGTAGAGGCTAAAGCGGTCTTTGCTTCAGAAAAACTGTTGTTTAATTTTGAAAATGTAAAAACTTATAATATTGCGGCTGAAGATCAATACGGCAATGTTTTAGATTTTAAAGAACCGGAAATCGGGCCGGATCAGATAGCTTCTCTTTCTTTTACTTCCGGTACCACCGGTAACGCTAAAGTTGTACCACTGTCGCATTTTAATGTTTTTCGGACTTCTGTAGCTACAGCTCAGCGTTGGGGTAAAGATTATGAGCATAAAGTTGTCTATGGTATCCTGCCAATCTACCATGTTTATGGTATGGTTTGTGCTGCCACCGGACCTGTTGCTGCCGGTAGCAGCATTGTTTTTCAGACTTCATTAAAAGCGCCCGATATTTTAAAAGATCTGCGCGATCATCAGGTCAGTGTTTTTCCGGCTGTGCCGAGGATTTGGGAAACTTTTTTTGACCGGATCGTTAAAAAATATGAAGAAGAGCATAAAATAAAATTATTTAAGTTTTTTGCTGAGAACAGTGCCTGGTTGAAGTGGCTGGGTTTTGGTAAAAAAATAAAAGTTTTTTTTCAGCCGGTCCAGGAACTTTTTGGCGGGCATATGGTTTTTATGGTCAGTGGCGGTGCGGCCTTAAAAAGGAATTATGAAATAGCTTACCGTAGTATGGGTTTTAAAATGTCGCCGGGCTATGGCTTAACGGAAACGGTTGGTCCGATCATTGTCAATAAAACAGATGTTCGAACGATCGGCTGTGTTGGCACGCCAACTGAAGGCAATTATGTGGAAATTAGAAACGCAGATAATACGGGCGTTGGTGAGATTTGGCTTAAGGGCGATTCTGTTTTTAAAGGTTATTATAAAAATGAAAAAGCGACAGCAGAAGTTTTTGATGATAACGGCTGGTTCAATTCCGGTGACCTTGGTTTTCTTGATAAAAAAGGATTGTTGCATATCCGCGGCCGCAAAAAAAATGTCATTGTTTTAGATTCCGGAAAAAATGTTTATCCCGATGATTTAATGGCTTACTATCAAAAAGCACCGGAAATAAACGAGTTAACTGTTTTTGGTAAAAAAATAGATGATAAAGAGACGGTCTTTGCTGTTATTGTGCCGGAACATAAAAATAAAGACTCCTATGAGCAGATAGCTAAAGTTCTTAAAAAAATGAACCATGGGCTGCCTTCTTATAAGCGGATTGGCAAGTTTGCTATTTCTTATGATGTCTTGCCTAAAACTTCAACGCAGAAAATTAAAAACCATGAAGTTGAAGCGCTGCTCGATAAAGGTGTTTATCAACTGCGAGCCGATGATCCTAATTTTGTGGTTAAAGAACTTGTGGGTGAGACACCGGAAGAAGAAAATATTATTAGTCTTTTACGCGAAAGATTAAATGTTGATGTTCTCTATGTTAATCAAAAACTAGAAGATTTTGAGATCGATTCTCTGGACTATATTGAGCTGATCTCTTTTCTGGAAACAAAGCTTTCAATTAAAATAGACAGCGGTATTTTTGTGGATACCGCCAATATGAAAGATCTGGTTAATTATATTAAGAGCCTTTTTGTTGCCAGTAATGATTTTAATGCCGAGCAATATATTAAGGAAGGCAGTGTCAATGCTGTTTTTGTTAAAGGATTTTTTAATCCTTTGCTGGAATTAGGCTTGCTGCTGGTAAAATTATTTTCTAAATTGTTCTGGCAGGTTAATTTAAAAACTAAAGAACAACTAAATATTAATAATGATATTGTTATAGCCAATCATCAATCCTACCTTGATTTCTTTTGGCTCTACAGCAATATACCTTATAAGCAGAGAAAAGATCTCTATATTGCGATTCGCCGCAAATATCTGTTCTTGCGCTATTTACTGCCTGGGCTGGCTTTTATTTTTGTTGACCGTGAAAGAAGTAAATATATCCCTATTCTTAAGGCAGAAGCCGATCTTTTGCGCCAGGGCAAATCTATTTTGATCTTTCCGGAGGGTGTGAGAACACCTAACGGCCATCTTGGGGAGTTCAGGACTGGTGCTGCCTTTTTAGCGCATTCACTAAAAAAAGAAATTGTGCCAATCACTATTAACGGCGCCTTTGAGATCATGCCGCGGCATAAACATCTGCCCGCTATTTGGCAGAAAAAAGGCAGCTTAATAGTTCATAATAAGATCTCGCCGGTAACTTATCAGAATTATGAACAGCTTAATGAAGAGATGAAGACAATAGTTGCCGCCGGGCTGAAATAGAAAGAGTTATAAAATGGTCTGTGAAGTTAAAAAAGGTGTTTACTGGGTTGGTGCCGTTGATGAAAAATTGCGCAATTTTCACGGTTATTTAACACAGCGTGGTACAACTTATAATGCTTATTTGATTGTTGATGAAAAGGTGGTTTTGATCGATACCGTTAAAGCTCCTTTTTATCAAGAAATGATCGATCGGATCTCGGAAATTATTGATCCGGCAAAAATAGATATTATTGTTTCCAATCATGTGGAGATGGATCACTCCGGTGCTTTGCCGTTGTTTTTAGAAAAATATCCTGATATTGAAATATATTGTTCGGCTCAGGGCGCCAAAGGTTTGAAAAAACATTATAAGCAGGAGTGGAATTTTAAAGCAGTAAAGAGCGGTGATAGTTTGAAGATTGGCAAGCGCGAGCTGAAGTTTCTCTGTACGCCAATGGTTCATTGGCCAGATAATATGGTGACCTATTGTCCGGAAGAAAAAATTCTTTTTTCTAATGATAGCTTTGGCCAGCATATTGCCTCCATTGAGAGGTTTGATGATCAATTTGCTAAAGATATTCTGATGCACGAAGCAAAAAAATACTATGCAAATATTGTGATGCCTTACGGCATGATGGTAGAACGCGAATTGACTGCAGCTGCCGGATTTGTTATTGAAACTGTTTGTCCTTCACATGGTTTGATCTGGCGTAAATATATAAGTGAGATAGTCGCGCATTATCAAAAATGGGCAGCTCATCAAACAACAGAAAAAGCGGTTATTGCTTACGATACAATGTGGGGTTCTACTAAAAAAATAGCGGAGATGATCGCTACTGAGTTTAAAGAAAAAAACACTGAAGTTTTACTATATGATCTTAAAGAGACACACATTTCCGATATTATGACCGAAATACTAGACGCCAAATATATTTGTATCGGTTCACCGACGTTGAATAATAATATTTTGCCAACGGTGGGTGCTTTTTTAACTTATTTAAAAGGACTGGAACCAAAAAAACGGATCGGGCAGGCCTTTGGTTCTTACGGTTGGAGCGGGCAGTCAGTAGCGCAGATAGAAGAGGTATTAAAAAAACTTAGTTTTGAAATTTTACCGCAAATAAGAATTGAATATATTCCGTAGACAAAACGTATATTTTTCGGAAAAAGAGGGTATATATAACACATAACTTAAATGGGTTGTGTGTCATGTTATATAAAAATAAAATTATCAATAATAATGAAAATACAGGCTCTTGCTATATTAAAGAGATAGATATTATCAAAGTAGTGGGGCAAAGCAGGCTGGAAAAATTTTTCAAAGAACACCGCGATATTTTTCGTTCCATTAATAATTATTTTTATGCTGAGATAGATAATTTGCAGGAAAAAAATAAATTGACCGGCCAAATTTGGTCAGCGATTAAAGATTTGACGCAAAAAGCTAATGAAAAAATAAAGAATACAGACAGTGCTTTTGACAGATTTTTAATATTTGCCAGGACCGGCGAAGTTTATTCTTCAAAACTGCCGCCAGCTTTTAGCTATACTTATGCTGAGAGTCATTATATGAATGTTAAATTGACAGTTGTTAATGGTAAATTACAGATCGCTAGATTTAGTGAAATCAGTTCTTTAAAAGAGGCCGTTTTTGAAAAAAAAGAACTTGATAGGATCCTCTATATTACCAAAGTTATTGATCACGAGAAAAATAAAATAGCGCAGATCGCCAAGCAGATCTATGACAGTTTTTCTAATTTTAGGAATTTTGATAATCATGAAGAACAAAGAAAATTTTTGCAGGTGGTTAATATTGCGGTTGGTAAAAAAATAGTGGATTTTTCTTATCAGCTAATCGAGTCAATTATTGATGAGTTAGAACGAAGTTATCCGGAAAAAGATTTTCTAAAAGATATTATTGTTCAGGGTTTAAAAAAGATCAGCAAGGCTAAAAAAGAAGCTGCTGTTCAGAGTGAAAATTAATAGAGGTCTCTTTTCTTTAATTCTTTGATCTCTTCTTCTGCTGTTCTGAGAACTTTCTTTAATTTTACTACCTGGTCGTTGAGTATTTCGATATTATCTTGATAGCTATTTTGCCCTGTTTTTTCTAAATAGTCGCTGAGTATGACAGATAAAGCCCCCTTAATTAAAAGAAAGTAATTTTTATTTAACATGGTTTTGGGCAGTAAAAAATTGTCCAGATAATCGAGCGCTAAAAAATGATAGAGGACTAGATCCTTTGATTCTTTGTCATATTTTGTAAAATAAAATTCTTTGCCCTCTTTTTTTAAGCTATCGACTTGCGGCATGTTTAATAGCCAGTTAACAGCAATAGTTTCAAAAAAGTCTTTTTCGTAAAAAGATTTTTGAGAAAAATTAAGTTCTTTGAAAATTTTATCCAGAACAAAATTTCCTTCTTTGCCTAAATAAAAGAAATCCTGGGCCTTTTGTTTATTATAATAATTAAGATAAAGAAAATATGTTATTAATGTGATTTTTTCAAAATTGTCTTTTTCTTTATTTTTATAAAGTAATTCTTTGGCCTGTGAAATTTTGTCTTTATCTTGAGCGGCAAAAGCATCAAAGATCTCATCAAGATATTTTTCTTTGGTTTGCGGGGGTTGCTTTAGTTCTAAGGCCTTAATGTTTTTATTCACATCTTTAATTCGCAAAGAAAGCTGTTTTGTTGCAAATTTTTAATAGTTATTTTAATAGTTGTTATCACAATATTAAAAGATAACGAAATATTTTAAATAAAGCTGTTTTTTTCGTTAAGTTTTCTCTGAATTATTTTTTAAATCACAGACTATTGGCATTAAAAATGTATTTTTATAACAGTAAATATATTGAGAAAGGGGTTATTAAATGAAAAAAAATAAGGAGCAGTTGTTTAAGGTTTGGTTGGTCGTATTATTGGTTATTTTTAATGTTTGTTCGGCGGCAGAAGAGAGCGATGGGTCGAGGTTAGAGCGCTTTGAAAAGAGTACCAGAAAAGTTGAGAATAATAGTGAATCTAAATGGCTGGGAGTGGCCGGTGCTTTTTTTACCGGAAAGATCGTTGCTGATAAGGTGAGCGGTAAAGAAAATGAAAATCCACGAACTAAGGAAATTGAACCGACAAAAGAAAATATAGAAAAATTATATCTTTTTAATCAGCGACTGGGGAGAGTTCAGTTTGCGTACGGTTCTTCTTCTAATGGGGAAGATCCCGAAAATAAAATTGATGGTTATGAACACTATTTTAAGTATAAATTGGCAAAAGGACTGGGCTTTTTTTATCAAAATAGGATACTTAAAGAAGGTGATTTTGCTTTACAGAATACCAAAACCTTGCTGGAATTGCGTGCTCCTGCTATTTTAATGCCTGCCGATAATATTGTTCAGCTTGGTGCCGTGTTGGGTGCAAAAAGAATTCGCGGTAACGAATCCATTCAGGGTGTTTGTTATGGTGTTAATTATAATCAATACAACAAGAGTTTAAATACCTCATTTCATCTTAATTATTATGCAACGCTATTTAATTTAAAAGATGAAATTATTTCGTCTGAAATCGATCTTTATCAACGGTTTTATCTCGGTTTTTTGCTCCTAGATATCGGAGGGGTAGCGGAGTTTACCGATATTCAAAACGATGTTGCCTGGAGTCAATTTTATCTGCGCGGCGGTTTTGTTTTTTAATAAAAGCCACTAAAAGAGCGTAACTTTGTGTCTTCTTTTGCTTTTATGTGTGCCTGGTATTTTTATGTAATTTTCATTCAGGTGTGGTATATGCTCTTTTTCGTGTTTTTGCGGGCTCTTCCTCGCAGTATCTTGATAAGTGTGCTTTTCTATCCAGTGAGACATAAAAAACACCTCCTTTTTAGATCATTATAATTATACCACTGCTGGCAAGGGAGTTTTTTTGCTGAGTTTAAGCGCTTTTGCTGTTAGCTATAGCGGATACTTTTTTGTAGGCATCTTCGATATCTTTTTCGGTGATTATTTCTAGAAAATAACTATCGAGAACTTCTCGCTGAATGGCGGTGTAGTACTTAGCGTAAAGACCGAGTAAATAAATGAAGACAGCAGCTAAGAGATGATCTTCTACGTGGGTAATATTTAAAGCATGGGTTATTTTTTCTTTTAATAAGCTTGCAAGTATTTTATTGCCTAGAAAGACTTCTTTTAATTCATATTCTTTATTTGTAATAAACTGATTGATAAAATTATGATCGGCGTTGTTTTTATTTTTTGATTTTGAGAATTCACTAAATAAAGCATAGAGAGATCTGATCATTTCAAAATGTGCTTTTTCTCTTTTGTCGACAACTTCTTCTTCATGTTTTAAGTTTGCTTTTCTTCCTTTAATGTAGTGCGGACAATCTTCTGATTTTGCAAATCTTATTCTGACAAAAGAAAAATCGTCATGGTCATTTGTGCTGTTCAATGAATAAATGTCTTTTTTTATGGCTTCATTAAATTCATTGTTTGATAGAAAATCTATGCCATCCGAGAAAGAGCTGAATTCTTCACCTGCTGATAAAACATACTCTCCTGGTTTATATTTATTTAAGATGAGAAATTCTTCTGGATCAATATTAAGCATTGATAAATTTGATACTGTTTTTTCTTGATATTCATTATTTTCTTTAAAGAGAGCTGTTTCGCCTGCGCTGTTGCCGGCTGTTTGTATGTGGATTTTATTGTTATCTTCTGTTATTACCATGATTGTCCCTACAAATATTTGTCCCTGCCATTGAGAGTCTTCAAGATCTATTTCAGCATTTTTATGTGCTGTTCTTAAGGCTATTAAGAGTTTTTTTGCCAGTTCGGCAGGTGTTGGCAACGGATGATCAAGATCGTTTATGATCTCGATCATTTTATCCTGTATTATTTTTCCGCGCAGTGCGGCTTTATATCCGTGACCTTGTGTATCACAGTGAAAAACAACTGTACTTTTGCCGGCCGGTAAAACCAAGATGTAATCGCCACCAATAGTGTGGGCGCGGTGTGGATTCACTGCTCCCTCTATGACCAGGGAACCTTTTTTGTAGAGAAAATTATGTTCGGCAGAGAGATCAATGACCGTTTCTTTTTCTGTTAGTAAACGAGCTGTATTAAAATACAGATCGCACGGGTCTGATATTTTTTTCTCCGGATATGAAAAAAGCTTATTTAACATAAAAACTCCTCTGGAATATATGATTCCCTGGTTGAGTTAAAAATATACATCTAAAATGAAATATTTGATCTTTATTGACGATATATCTGAGCCTGAATTAAATCGAGTTAAAAGGTTATTATGTATTTTAAAATAGTCACTTTAAATAAAAAAAAATTGAATTACTTTTCTGCAGAGAAGCTTTCTGTAGCGGAAGTAACAGCTAAATACCGCGATTTTCCTGCACAACGTAAAAATATTATTGAGGAACTTATCTATTCCAGAGATCAGTTGACTAGAGATAAAATTTATTCTCTAATAAAGTGTGATCCCTCTGTTGAGGGGGTGATCAGAGAAAAGATAATCAAGATCGGCAAAGATGATTATTTTAAGGCGGAGGCAGTTGCTTTACGCCTGTTTGACTGTTCTTATTTAGAATGGCTGGATGTTGATCTGAATGAGGATCAAAAAGTTTTTATGCGTGAGAGGATAAAGAGCACTATTAGTGATGAGGCTATCGAGCGCTCTTATTATAAATAAACGTCGAGAATTTTTTTTGACTGATAAAAATTATAAAATTTCTTTTTCTAATTCTATTGTTGTGTCTATTATTATTTCGTAA
>CAYUXF010000001.1:0-60866 GCA_964448755.1 uncultured bacterium | reverse complement strand
ACGCTGACTATGTTAAAAACATGATCACTGGTGCTGCGCAGATGGACGGCGCTATTCTGGTAGTTTCTGCTGCTGATGGTCCGATGCCTCAGACACGTGAACACATTCTACTGGCTCGTCAGGTAAACGTTCCTTATATCGTTGTTTTCTTAAATAAATGCGATATGGTTGATGATCCGGAATTGCTGGACCTGGTTGAAATGGAAGTTAGAGAGTTATTGAGTAACTACAATTTCCCTGGTGATGCTACACCGATCATTAGAGGTTCTGCTCTTAAGGCGCTGGAAGGTGATGCCGAATATGCTGCTAAGATTATGGAATTGATGGATGCTGTTGATTCTTATATTCCTGTTCCAGAAAGAGATATCGATAAGCCTTTCTTAATGCCAGTTGAAGACGTTTTCTCTATTACCGGCCGTGGTACAGTTGCTACCGGTAGAATCGAGAGAGGTATTGTTAAAGTTGGCGAAGAAGTTGAAATTATCGGTATGACCGACGAAAGAAAAAAGACCACTATTACCGGCGTTGAAATGTTTAGAAAAGTACTTGATGAAGGTCAGTGCGGTGATAACGTTGGTCTGCTTTTAAGAGGTGTTGAAAAGAAAGATATTGAAACAGGACAGGTTCTTTGTAAAACAGGTTCTATTAACCCTCATACAAAGTTTGAGGCCGAAGTTTACGTTCTTAAAAAAGAAGAAGGTGGACGTCATACTCCTTTCTTCAAAGGTTACCAGCCTCAGTTCTATATCAGAACAACAGACGTAACCGGTAAAATTGTTCTGCCGGACGGTGTTGAAATGGTAATGCCTGGTGACAACATTACAATGAAAATTGAGTTGATCACTCCGGTTGCTATTGAACAGGGCTTGCGTTTTGCTATCCGTGAAGGTGGCAGAACAGTAGGTTCCGGCGTTGTTTCTAAAATTATTGAATAATAGTTTTTAGATCTTTTTAAATTTAAAAGCCCTGTACTAAAGTACAGGGCTTTTTTTTTGCATTTTTTAAATTGCTATTTAAGAAAAATTTAAAATATGTTTAAATGCCAGTCATGAAAATAAAAAACAATATTGCAGAAATTAAACCGTATGTTCCAGGTAAATTAAAAGAAGGAGCTATTAAACTGGCTTCTAATGAAAACCCGCTGGGGACCTCTCCTTTAGCACAGGCCGCTTTAAAAAAAGCGGTGGAGAATGTAGCGCTTTATCCTGACGGTGGTTGTGTTAAGCTCAAAGAGCGCCTAGCACAAAAGTATTTACTTAAGCCCGAGAATTTTATTCTTGGCAATGGTTCGGACGAAATTTTTATTTTTATTGCTGCCGCGCTTTTAAATCCTGGTGACGAAATGCTGACATCTGAGTGCACTTTTTCCGAATATACATTTGCTGCTAAATTATTTGGCGCTACACCGGTCTATGCCCCAATGACTGATGACCGCTTTCAATTGACCGCCATAGCTAAAGCGATTACGCCGCAAACTAAAGTTATTTTTCTTTGTAATCCCAATAATCCGACAGGTACTTTTTTTACTGTTAAAGAGTTTGAAGAATTTATGCTCAAAGTTCCTGATGATATTTTGGTTGTGGTGGATGAAGCTTATTATGAATATGTTATGACTGAAGAGTATCCAGACACGATAACTTTTTTACCAAAGTATAAGAATATGCTGATCACCAGAACTTTTTCTAAAATATATGGTCTGGCAGGATTGCGTGTTGGTTATGCCATTGGTGATCCGGAACTGATCAATAATTTAAACAAAGCTCGCGAACCTTTTAATGTCAATTCTTTTGCGCAAGAGGCGGCCTTGGCAGCTCTTGATGATGAAGAGTTTATCTGGCGTTCGCTGGAGGTCAATAATATAGGACGTGCTTTTTTATATGAGAAATTTTCTGAACTTGGCTTGCAGTACTGTCAGACAGAGGCCAACTTTATTTTTGTTAGAATAGGTCGCGATTGTCTGGACGCTTTTGAAAAACTGATGGCAATGGGTGTTACTATCAGACCGATGAAAGGGTTTGGCGTCAGTGATGCTATTCGCGTGACTATTGGTACTCCTGAACAAAATTCTTTTTTTATAGAGTGTTTGAAAAAATATTTAGCTAATTAGTAGATCATTAAAATAATTCTAGGAGAATCAATGATGTCATCAATACTAAAAAGAACTCCGTTATATGATGAACATATTAAGTTACAGGCCAAAATGGTCCCTTTTGCCGGTTGGGAGATGCCTGTTCAATATCTGCAGGGCGTTATGGAAGAGCACCGTTTTGTCAGAGAGAATGCAGGAGTTTTTGATGTTGGCCATATGGGCGTTGTTAAATGCAATAACCCTGAGAAGTTACTGGCTAATCAATGTCAGGTTCTCTTGCGGCCAATAGATAATATTAAACAGGGCCGGATAAAATATAATCGTATTATTAATAAAACAGAAGGTGTAGTTGATGATATTTTGGTTTATCGTGATTATGAGAATTTTTTAGCTGTTTTTAATGCTTCTAATGTTGAAAAAGATATTGCGTTTTTCAAAGAACATGGTATCGATTTTGAGATGATGGGTTTGCATATTATTTCTTTACAGGGACCGCAGGCGGAAGAAATTTTACAGCGGTTGACCAGAGAAGAACTCGATAAGATCCCTTACTATGGTTTTGTCGCGACAGAGTTGGAAGATGAAATTGACTGTATTATTTCACGGACCGGTTACACTGGAGAGCCAGGCTTTGAAATAATGTTGGCGCCGGAGACCTGTGTTGAGGTTTGGAATCTGCTCATTTCTGAAGGGGCGCTGCCAATAGGTCTTGGTGCGCGCGATACCCTTAGAATAGAAGCGGGGATGCCTCTCTACGGACATGAACTTAAAGATGAATGGAGCTCGATGAAATCTGATACTATTGTTGGCTTGAAAATGATAGAGCGCGGTGTGCCGCGTCAGGGTTATTTGTTGTTTGATTCTGAAAACAAAGAGATAGGGGAGGTCACTTCCGGTACTTTTTCTCCAAGCTTAAATGAGCCAATTGCCATGGCAGTAGTAGAAAATAAAGTGCTTGGTGATGAGGTTTTTGTGGAGATACGGGATAAAAAAATTAGAGCTAAAATTGTCCAGTTACCTTTTGTAAATAAACTTAGAGCTAAATAACCAGGTCGTATTTTTTTAACAAGCGATAAGGACGATAAGATAATTTAGATTTTCTTAAGCCAGGTAATCCTAGATCTATTTCTCGGTTAATAAAATCATATTTGTGTTCGACCATTTTTCCCAGCTGATTATTCAAAAATTGAGCAATGCCGTCATAAATGGAATCAATAAACTCAAAGTGGACATTGATCGTTTTGCTGTTCGATTCGCTGTAAAAAAGACAACCGGCTATATTCCCTTTAATTGTAACAAAAAACCCCGCTAATAAATTTTCTTTTAAACCGCTACCAAGAACTTCAGAGCAATAGATTGGCGCTATTTGTTGTTGTGGGCAAACTTTTTGGACAAAAGCGATAATCTCTTGGTGGTGTTGTGGTAAAACATTGGTCAGTTGATAATCAGGAAAATCGCGCAAAAATTTCTTTAAACGATTTCTCTTTTTTTCAAATTTTTTGCCGGCAAAAGAGGCGAATTCTTTGGTTAGATAGAGGTAATCAAAATTATTGCGGTTCTCTGTTGCTGTCTGATGACTAAAAAGATTTTTGTTAATACAGGTCAAGCTGCGAATATGTTTGATATTTGCTGATTTTAATTTTTTCAACAATGTTTCTATTGTTTCAGCTGGAATGTTTTTAACGGGTGGAATTAACGAGCAGGGTTCGTGGTCGAACGGAAAGACAACTAAAAAAACAAAACCAGCTATTTCTATATAATAATGATTCTCTATAAAATCCCACATTATATTATTAGTTATTGAAAAGTCACTTAGCAGTGTATTTGATCCCTTTATTAGTTCGAAGTATTTCTTTTGTAGCGCCGGGTATTCGCTGGCTTTTTTTAGAAAAGAAGCTTTTTCAAAGAGCAGTGAAGTGCATTTATGTGGCTGGCAGTTCTCGCGGCATTCTCGGCTGCTGTGATCAACGAACGACGGGAATTTTGGCTGGACGGTAAATCCCAGTTTTAAAAAGAATTCTGGCGTGATGCTGGTTGCTGTTATTTTTTCAAAAGGGGAATTCCAGATCATAAAATTGACTAGCCTTTTTCCCAGTTGCTGTCCGCGTAACTCTTTTTTTATTTCAATATAGGCGAGTTCTATCTCACCACTTTTGTGCAGCAAGAGTTGGCCATGGCCAATGATTTCATTGTTTAGGTAAAGAACATAAGTTTTGTTTTCTATGGTAGTTTCTAATTTTTTAGCCAGCGCGGGTGGCAGAGTATTAGAATATACTTTTATACTTAGCATAATTTATAGTATAGTATAAATTATTATTTATCTCGAGATTAAAAATATTTTATGAGAAAAATTAAATTATTGTTGTTTATTATTTTCTGCTGGGGGGTATTGCCCGCTTTTTTAGTAGTTTCAGAAAATAGAATCGTTTTTAAAGAGACACAAGAAGAATTTAAAATAAAAGGTTATGCCCTGGAGAATGGCATATTTTCGCGCTGGAATGAAAATATTAACCAGGTTGAGATGCCGCTTGATCTGACCGAGTTGAGCTGGAGTGTTTCAGTGCAAGATGTTGCGGCTATGAGGAAGAGCGGGGTTACTGCTGTCCGCTACTGTTTTAACTATGAACTTTTTGCGGTTGATAACCCACAGCGCGAGAAAAATTTTCAATATTTTGAAAGAATGCTGAAAATTTTTGAAGAGAATAAAATACATGTCATTGTTAATTTGCATGTGCCGCCCGGTTATGCCGGTGCAGTCCGCCCGACGCAGCCCTCTATTTTTGAAAATGAAACTCTCTGGCAACAATTTGAAAATTTTTGGCAGGATTTTTTAACAAAATATTCGAATAAAGAAATAATTATTGGCTGGGAATTTTTTAATGAGCCGAACCTGCCGCTCTTAGAGGTTATGACAGAACAAGCCTGGTATGAAAAAATAGATGGTTTTTTGCAGGCTATGCGGCAGATAGATCAAAATCATATTTTCTTTGTCTGTAACCCTATTGGCCAGACGGTCGGGTTTAATAGCGACGGTACCCGGAATATTGACTGGCGGTTCATTCAATTCAAAAGAAAGTTTAATGATGGTAATGTGGTTTACACTTATCACTTTTATGAGCCGATCCACTTTACGCACCAGAATACGCACGAGTTTTTAGTTAAAGGGATCAAGTATCCTTTAATAGCTTATGAGTATGCTAATTATCTTGAGAGTCAGGGCGGCAATACGGTAGTAGAAAAAACCGCCAGCGGCTGGTTTCATGTAAAAATTTCCAATATTGTGCCGCCAGCTGGTGCCGATTATGGTAATCCTGTGCTGAGTGCGGCGCAGGGCAAAGGGCGTTTTTATTTTGACCGGGTGCGGGTCTATGAAATAACGCCGGAGGGTGAAAAGATAGAGCTCAGTCTCCCCAACCCTGATTTTAAACCCTACTTGCCGGATATTGCCGATATTAACGGCATAAAAATGTATAAGGATATCGACTATATTTGGTGGGATACTTATTATTCTGAAAAGTATGAACTGGAAAGAAATAAAAATAAGATACCTTCTTACCGTTTAGAAACAACAGAAGGTGTAAATGACAAATATTGTATTAGCTTAGAGAACCGTTCGCAGCAGATAGCCAACTGGACACTTGATCCCAGACAGTTTTATATTGAGCCCAAACCGGGCTGTGAATATGAAATGGAGTGCTGGATAAAAACAGCTAACGGCAATGCCTTATGGGTGGGGATCTCCTGGTATCAGGGCAAAGAGATCAAATACGATATTAAATATTTAAACGAACTGGTCAGTAAGAATTTTGTCTCTTTTGCCAAAGAGCAGAATGTGCCAATTTATATCAGTGAATTTGGTTCGGTGGCTTTTGCGGAAATGGCCAGCCGCGAAACATGGACTAAAGATATTTTAAAAGTTTTTGGCAAGCATAATATTAATTACTCGTATTGGTGTTATAACGGCAAGTATGGCTGGGGTTACGATTTTGGTCTGCGCTTAAAAAACCCTTTTGCTCTAGAGCAAGAGTTAATTAAATATCAGCCGCTTTTGGAAATTCTGGAGAAAGATTTTCAACAATAATTTTCTGCCGTAAGTTTTTTGCTGTTGCTGCCGGATCAGTATAAAGATAAACAAAAAAATCTTGTTAAAAAACGAACAATTTTTTCTGGGCAATTTTGCAAAAAAATGTTTAAATTCTAGTAGTTTATAAGTTAATTGAATTTTGTCATTAAATATTGGGGGGTACAATAGAATGAACAAGAAACAAATTTCTTTATCCGAGCAAGCTCAGACATTAAGACGCCAAAAAAAATATCGAGAATCTCTCCTGGTTTATATGAAAGCCTATAAAAAAAACCAAAAAGATCCGGAACTGGCCCATGATTTTTTAGAGTTAGTGGTCCTTAATTTTGGCTGGTCACATTTCAATGTTGAATTTGAAAATATTCTAAACGATACCAACTTAATTTTTAAAGCGATCAAAACAGTTAAAAAATCTGTTGTTGCCAAAGAGCCTTATTATCCATCACTGCGTGCTAAATATCATGATATTTTTCTCAACTCTCTCAGAACAAGAGAAAATAATCTGAATATACTTGAAAAGAAAATTCGTTTTATGGAAATAACAACCAAATTATTTAATAACGACAATAGATTTGTAACTATCAATACTTATTTATTATTAGACGTTTTATCAATACTGGCAGAACATGATAAAAACGAACACAATTTTTACAAAATAACTTCTAAAGAAACAATGTTCTTTAAAATGCGTATTTCCCCATTATTGGCAGAAATATTAAGATCTAAAACCAAGCCTGGGTTTGAAAAAATACCGGTATATTCCATAGCGTCTAAAGATGTTAATGTTCAGGAGCGGCTCACACAATTAAAAAGTGAGTATCCGGAAATAGCCTGGGTAAATAAAGTCCTAGTGGCATTAGAAAATAGCAACCGGGAAATTAAACCTGTTGAAAAAGATCTGCCTCAAGTATCAGCAGAAGAGGCCGCCGGTTAATTTTTTTAAGCGTACGGCTTGGTTTGTTAGATAGCGACGCAGCGAGCCATACCAGCGGTTAGAACAGATGTCAAACCACTTGATGTTTTTTTTAAATAGCGGTAGTCTTTAGCCTTAATAAAGGAGATGTTTTTTATGTCAGTTTCAACTAAACAGCTAAAAATAAACGATATTCCGCAAAGTGAGTTAAAAGGCGGCGTTAAAAGCGGCGGCTCTTTTGAGTTTGGCAAGACTTTTGCCGATAGAATGTTCTTAATGGAATATTCCCCTGCCGCGGGCTGGCATGACGCTGTTATTAAAAAATTTGAGAATTTCTCTCTTTCTCCAGCAACAATGGTTCTGCACTATGCACAGGAAATATTTGAAGGGTTAAAGGCTTATTATCGCGTAGATGGCAAAATAGGTTTGTTCAGGCCAAAAGATAATTTTTTGCGGATGAATGTCTCTGCCGAGCGCCTCTGTATGCCGACACTGGATATTGATTTTGTCCACAGTTCACTGCGTAAATTAATTGAATTGGAAAAGAACTGGGTGCCGCAGCAAGAGGGGACCTCTCTTTATATCCGCCCTACCATGATCGGTGTCGATCCGCTAATAAAACTTAAATCATCCGATAATTTTTGGTTTTATATTATTCTTTCACCTGTCGGCATGTATTATAAGAACGGTTTTAACCCGACCAAGATAATGGTTGAAGATCAGTATGTCCGGGCGGTCAGAGGCGGGCTTGGTGCGGCTAAGGCTGGCGCCAATTACGCTGCTTCTTTGTTGCCGGGAAAAAAAGCAGTAGAGAAGGGCTACGATCAGGTTTTATGGCTTGACGGTGTGGAGATGAAATATATCGAAGAGGTCGGCTCTATGAACTTGTTCTTTCTTTATAATGATCATCTGGCGACCTCGGCGCTGAACGGCTCTATCCTGCCGGGCATTACTAGAGATTCTGTTATCCAGCTCTCTAAAAAACTTGGTTTAGAGGTGAGAGAAGAGGCGTTGGCTATTGATCAGATAGTTGCCGACATAAAAGACGGTAAAATTAAAGAGATGTTTGGTTCAGGGACAGCGGCGGTAATTTCGCCGGTCAGCCAGATCGCCTATAAGGGCAATAATTATGTCTTAAAAAATGAAGAGACCGGTAAATTTACGCGTGAATTGTATGACCAGCTTACTGGCATACAGTATGGTAAAGTAGAAGATCCCTTTGGCTGGACAGAGATTATTTAACCGCAGTAACTTTTAATTAACTCTTTTTTTGTTTTCTGAAAACGGCATTCTTTGCTTGTTTTTATTTCACAACGAGTATGGATCGTGTTAATAGCTTTGCTCATTTTCCTAATATAGAGTTCTTTGATAATTGTTTTCATTAGAATTCCCCCATTGGCAATATTGCTGGTAAGTTGAAAAAAATATGCCAAAAATTACAGAAAATAGGCAGTTAAAATTGTTTTATTTTGAACAATTTTTGTCTTGTTTTCGGTTTTTATCCGTGCTAAACTCTTGGCTCTTTTTACGCCGCAAAGAGGCGATCATAAAAATTAAAGGAGTAGCGCAATGACAAACTACGGCTATTTTGATGATAATAAAAAAGAATATGTAATAACGAATCCCAAAACACCGGTAAAATGGGTTAACTATGTCGGTACGCTGAATTTTGGCGGAATTGTCGATCATACCGGCGGCTTATTGCTTTGCAAAGGCGATCCGGCATTAAATCGTATCACCAAATATATTCCGCAGATGCCCTCGTCTGATTTCAAAGGTGCCACGCTGTATATTCGCTTTAAGCAAGAAGATGGTTCTTATAAAGTTTTTTCTCCTTTCTTTGTTCCAACACTAGATAAGTATGATCTTTTTGAGACACATGTAGGTCTCAGCTATACAACGATCATTTCCGAGTTCTATGGGATCAGGACCGAAGCTACTATTTTTGTTCCTGTTGGCAGTGAGGTAGAGTTGCGCAGAATTAAAGTTACCAATATTTCCGGTCAGGCTAAAGAAATTGATGTTATTCCAGTAGTTGAATATACGCATCCCGATGCTTTAAAGCAGTTTACCAATGCCGACTGGGTGCCACAGACGATGTGCAGTGAGCTCTATACCGATGAGACCGGCAATAAAATAATTAAACAATATCCTTTTATGTGCAAAGAGACAAAGATCAATTATTTTACTGCTAATTTGCCAATCTCTTCTTTTGAGGCAGATAGAAAAGTTTTTCTGGGCGATAATGAGTATGGCACGTTTAAGAATCCGCTTGCTTTGCAGAATAAAGAGTTCTCCAGCCAGAACATTTTGCGCGGTGACAATATCGGCGCTTTAATGATCCCTTTTAGCAAACTGGCCGCCAATGAAAGCAAAACAGTTGTTACCTTGCTTGGTCAGGCTGCTTCGGTAGAAAAGGCCATGCCTACTATTGTTAAATATAGAGACGAGAAAAATGTAGAAAAGGCCTTAAAAGAACTTGGCGATTTTTGGCAGGAATATCTTTCTTCTCTACAGGTCCAGACGCCGGATGAAAGTTTCAATACAATGGTCAATGTTCATAACCCGCGTCAGTGCCACACTACAAAGAATTGGTCGCGCTATTTATCGCTTTACCAGCTTGGTCTTGGCGCCCGTGGTATTGGCTTTAGAGATTCTTCGCAGGATGTTCTCGGTGTTATTTCTAGTATTCCTGCAGAAGCTAAAGAGCTGATCAAAAAACTGTTGCGTGTTCAAAAAATTAACGGTTCGGCAATGCATCAGTTTAATCCGTTGACCATGATCGCCAATGAAGGCGATTCGCGTGAAGAAGAAGGTCATAAATATTATGGCGATGATCATCTCTGGATCATTTTATCGGTTTGCGCTTATATTAAAGAGACTGGTGATCTTGATTTTCTTAACGAGACTATCCCTTTCTATGAAAAAGATAAAAAAGAACAGCCCGTGGAAGAAGGAACTGTTTTTGAACATCTAAAGAGATCAATAGAGTTTACTAAAAATAATGTCGGCCAGCATGGTCTGCCGCTTCTGGGTTTTGCTGATTGGAACGATACGGTCAATTTAAAAGGCAATGCCGAGTCGGTTTTTATTGCCAATCTCTATGGCCGAGCTCTGCGGGAAATGATCGATCTGGCGGTCGCTTTAAAAGACAAAGACTTGACTGAGAAATACAGAGACTATCACCAGTCAATGAAAGAAGTTGTCAATAAATGTGCCTGGGACGGCAAATGGTATATTCGTTATTTTGAAGAGAATGGCGAGCCCATTGGTTCAGATCAAAACAGCGAAGGTAAAATTTATACTAATGGTCAGTCTTGGCCGGTGCTTTCCGGTTTTGCTACCAGAGAGCGAGCAGAGACAGCACTGAATTCTGTTAATGAGAAACTTAACACTAAATATGGTATTAAACTTTCCTGGCCTGGTTATAACGGCTTTGACTGGCGCAAGGGTGGCGTGACAACTTATCCGCCGGGAGCCAAAGAGAACGGCGGTATTTTCTTACATGCTAATCCGTGGGTGATGATCGCTGAAACCATTGTCGGCAACGGCGAAAGAGCTTATCAGTATTATAACCAGATCAATCCGGCGGCTAAAAATGATATTATTGATATTTTTGAAGCAGCTCCTTATAACTATCCGCAGAATATTCTTGGCGATGAGCACCCAAAATTTGGTCTTGGCCGCAACAGCTGGCTTTCCGGCACTTCTGCGTGGACATATACTGCGGCGACAAGATATATTCTTGGTGTTAATCCTGCTTTTAACGGCTTACAGATCAATCCTTGTATCCCTTCTGCCTGGGATGGCTTTTCTGTTAAGAGAAAGTTCCGCGGTGTAAATTATGATATTGTGGTTAAGAACCCAGCGCATGTCTGCAAAGGGGTTGTTAAATTAATTGTTAATGGCCAGGAAATAAAAGGCAATATTATTCCGGTACAGGAAAAAGACGCTAAAGTCGAGGTTGTTTTAGGTAAAGGCGGCGTCGAAGATGCCGTGGCGGACATGATCAATGAGAAAGTGGTCAGTGAGGCCTAAATAAAAAAGAGGTTAGTTTAAGAAGAGCGGAGTTTATCTCCGCTCTTTTAGTTATATAAGTTATGTTATAATTCTGCATCAAACAGGGGTTTTAAAATTGGAAATTTTTATAAAGGTTATTCTCTCTTTCTGGCTTTCATTTATTATCAATTATCTGGGGCTGCTTCTTTTGCGGAAATTGCGCTGCCGACAGACAGTCCGCACGGAGGGGCCTAAGAGTCATTATGCCAAGAGCGGCACACCGACTATGGGCGGCATCATGATCATTGCCAGCATAATTTTATCGGCATTCTTTTTTTTAGGCCGTTTAACTAATGAAGTTATTATTTTACTGACTCTTTTTGCAGGAACTGGTTTTATTGGTCTGCTTGATGATTGGCTGATCATTAAGAACGGCAAAAATAACGGGTTAAAGCCAAGATATAAATTGCTGGGGCAATTCATTATTGCTGCTTTATTTTGTACTTATTTGTTACATAATAATTTTCATAATCTGGTTTCCCCTTTTTTGCATTTGATCGGCATGGACCGTCCGCTGTTATATGTCTTACTTTCCAGTTTTATAATTATTGGGACATCTAATGCCGTTAACCTGACGGACGGTTTAGATGGTCTGGCTGGCGGTATTTCCACCATAGTTTTATTGGCGTTCGCTTTTATTGCCTATCAATTTGCCAACGTGCAATTAATGTATTTAGCGCTTTTTGCCGCCGCCGGAGTGGCCGGATTTTTAATGTTTAATATTAAGCCGGCCAAAATGTTCATGGGCGATGTCGGTTCGCTGGCGCTTGGTACACTGCTGGCCGGTTTTGCTCTTTTGCTGCATGCAGAGCTTTATCTTTTTTTAGCCGGCATAGTATTTGTTGTAGAGACATTGTCAGTTATTCTGCAGGTTGGTTTTTTTAAGCTGACCAAAGGGCGGCGCCTTTTTAAAATGTCGCCGCTGCATCACCATTTTGAACTCTGCGGTTTTTCAGAGAACCGAATTGTTTTTATGGCCTGGGCCGTTACCGCTTGTGCTGTTTTGTTGGCCATAGCTTTTAGAATGAGATAGTTATGAAGGTAGCGGTTTTAGGCAAAGACGGCAAAACTGGTAAAGCGGTCATTGAGCGTTTGCAAAGTGTTTCCGATCATCAATATGTTGAAGAGATAGAGAAAGCCGATCTTTTAGTTGTTTCGCCGGGTATTCCCCCTGCCGAATATCCGCTGGTCAAAATACCGATCATTAGTGAAATAGAACTTGCTTATCGTTTGAACCCTTCGCCGGTCGTGGCGATCACCGGCACTAACGGAAAATCGACAACTACAACGCTGATTGGTTTATTGTTAGGTGTGCCGGCCGTTGGCAATATCGGTATACCGTATATTTCTGTGGAAGAAAAGCATCCTTATTTGAGCGTGGAGGTCTCTAGTTATCAGCTGGAAAACATTAAAACTTTCAAGCCGTTTATTTCTGTTATTTTAAATATTACAGAAGATCATTTGAGCTGGCACGGTGGTATGGAAAATTATGTTCTGGCTAAGAAAAAGATTTTTCAGAACCAGACTGAGCAAGACCATCTCATCTATAATCAAGATGACCACTATCTGCAGGAGATCGTCAAAGATGCCAGATGTCAATTGCATGGTTTTTCCGCCAAAGGGATCCAGCAAGATTATGCCGCGGCCAGGATCGCGGCGAAAATTTGCGGCAAGACGGACGAGGAGATAGATAGTGTTTTTAAAAATTTTAAAGGTGTCGAGCACCGCTTTGAACTGGTCGGTGAATTTGACGGCATTAGAGTTATTAATGATTCTAAAGCGACGAATGTTGATTCTACAGTGGTAGCACTGGAAAATGAGGCTAAAAACAACCATATTATATTAATAGCCGGCGGGCGCGATAAAAATACACCGCTTGAACCGATGGCAGCAGCGATGCGCGGCCGGGTCAAAAAACTGATACTTTTGGGTGAAGCACAAGCCCGTTTTGCGGCAGGTTTAAAAGAGTTCGATCAAATTCTGGTCAATAATTATGAAGCGGCTGTCAAAGAATCTGTTAGGCTGGCTAAAAAAGGCGACTTGATATTACTTTCGCCCGCCTGTGCCTCGTGGGATATGTTTGCCAATTTTGAGGAACGGGGCAGGATCTTTAAGGCTTTAATTAAGGAAGCTTTTACACAAATCTAAAATTTTTTATTTCAATCTGCAACTCTTTGTCATTCTTTTCGATAAATACAAGGTCCTAATAAATATTCTTTTACAAGAAGGAGATAATAGCTATGTTCTTTAAGGTTATGGAATTTACAGAAGAAGTTTTTGCCAGAATTCAAAAGAGGATCGATTCAAAAAAATATTATAAAGCTTTAAATGAGATCATTGCGCCGCTTAAAACTTATGCTGGCAATAATTTAGCTATAGAGCTTGGTATTTTTACAGAGGTTATTGAGAAAATTGAGTTAATAATTGATGAGCTGGCAGAAAGCGATACTCTTGATATTGATCGTTTGCGCGAACTTTACGGCGAACTAAAAGAGTTTGTGGTAGATCAGGGAAATAAAAAAGTTAACTGCACAGTCAATTTTTTAAGAGAGATTGTTATGATGAAGCTGATGGAGATTGGCAATTATTCAAAGTTTAATGAGATCGATGTTGTTTCCTCTTTTAAGTATTTTATGACACCGACAGATCTGGTTGGCGAGATCGACCAACTCTCTTATGAAGAGTGGCCATATTCTAATTTTTATCAGGAGGTCTTTAAGCCTTTTCTGGAAAAAACAATTAAATTATTTGGTGGTACTGTTCTTGGTGACCTGAATAATTACATTATTGAGTTTGAGAGTGAGTTTTATACCAGAGTAGAGAATCGCTATACCCAGCTAATTGCTGAAAATAAGAGTCATTTTAATGAAGATCGTTTTGCCGCGGCGTTAAAACTTTTTAGCGAGAGCAAGTGTGCGCTTAAACAAAAAGAGCGCGAGCACAAAGCTCTCTATGAAATACTGAAACAACAGAATTTTAATTTTAGCTCGCCGTTTATTTTTCCATTTAAAGATATTCTTTTAAATAAAGCGGCATCGCCTGAGGAGCGCGAGCAGATGATTTTAATGCTGGCCAGGAGCATTGCCGGGTATGATAAACAGGAGGCTCTGGCGCTGAGCGAAGAAGTGTCGGATAGTGAAGAAAAACTAATGTTTTTAATGGATTACTTTAAAGAAGAGATTTATTCTTTGAAATATGCGTCATTATTTCTTTCAGTATTTTCAAAAGATCCATCTAGAGAAGTGGACCTGACTAAGCTCCATTTGGAACGTGTTGTTCAATATGAACTAGAACGCCAAAACGAAAAAGCGGTGCTGGCTTTTATTGTTGCTTTTTTTGACGAAAGAACAAGAAAGCCTTATCTGGAAGAGGCCATGGCGATAATTTTTAAAAAATATGCAGAGCTCATAAGTGATATTTCAAGTTTGGCCAAAGCCATTGAAATGATCAATTTTTTCGAGACAGAGTATGCTCAATATACACTGCTGATCGAGCATCAAACTTTTACAACATTAATGAAAAATTATAACAACGTTTTTTTTAATGCTTATAATAAAAAAGAAGCGGCGGTTAAAATAGAGAAACTCATTAGTAGCTTAAAGAATGATATTTTGCATAATGAATTGTATGTTTCTTTTGCTATCTACTTTCAGCATATTTCCATTCCCGAATTTCTTGATTTTCTTAAAAAAAGAGTTCATCTAATAACTAACTACACTATTGAAGATAAAGATAATTCTTACGTATATTATAGTGCGTTTGCCAGCAGAAAAGTTCAAAATTTCTTAAAGGAATTCAATGCTACAAATCTAGATGTTTTACATTTGAAGCGTTATTTTGCTGACGGCATCAAGATTTTAAAGGAAATCAAGGAAAGTGTTAAAAATGATGAGCTGGATATTGCCAAAAATTTCATGAAGGATTTGCGCCGACAGATGCCAAATAATAAACAGAAAAAAACGGAAATTAATTATGCACAGGAGTTGATGGAAGCTTTTAATGGTTTATTGAAAGTCATAGAAAAGTCGGGCTTGTTATCTGAACAAACAAAACCACTGCGCGATTGGTATAATATGATATTTCCTGAACAAAAAAGATCTACCGGGACAACTAAACGGAGAAGTTCTCGGCGCGGCTAAGAATAAAAAATTTTTTAATGGCTCTGTTTTTCTGCTAAAATAACGTGCTATTTTAATTAGGGGGGCGGTTTTTTATTAAAATTAAGAATCCCGATTTTATTTTTTTATTAATAACCGTTATTTTGGTGGGGCTGGGTTTGTTGATGATCTTCTCGACATCTTCGGTTGTTGGCCTGCAGAACTATCAAGATAGTTACTATTTTATTAAAAAACATTTTTTTCATTTGTTTCTGGGTTTTGGTTTATTTGGTTTTGGCTATGTTTATCCTTACCGCAAATATGAGCAATGGGCGCTCTCCGGCATAGCTTTGGCTTTTTTTTTACTCCTGTTGACTTACGTGCCGGGCATTAAAATTATTTCCGGCGGCGCTGCCCGCTGGATCAATTTAGGTTTCTTCTCTTTTCAGCCTTCAGAGTTTGCTAAGTTTTTTGTCATTGTCTTTGTGGCTTTTGCCGCCAAAAATAAAAAAGAAAAGATCACAGACTTTTTTCAAGGGGTTTTCCCGATCCTTTGCTTAATGGGTATTATTGCGCTGCTGGTTTTAAAACAGCCTTCTCTCGGATCTACTGTCGTTATTGTTACTACAACGCTGGCTATTCTTTTTATTGCCGGTGCCAGCTTTTGGCAGCTTTTAATTCTGGGGCTTGTTGGTTTTCGCCTAATTGCCTGGCTGGTCACCAGAACGCCTTACCAGATGCGCCGTTTTTTAGCTTTTTTAGATCCCTGGAAGAATTCTATGGGGATCGGCTTTCAAACTGTCCAGTCTTTGCTAGCCATTGGTTCGGGCGGGTTTTTAGGGTTGGGGCTGGGGCAGAGTAAACAAAAGTTTAGTTATTTGCCGCAGCAATATACCGATTTTATTTTTTCTATTCTTTGTGAAGAGCTCGGTTTTATTGGCGGTTTTTTAACGGTAGTATTGTTTGCCTTATTTATCATGCGTGCCGTGCGCATTGCTGTTAAAGCTCCCGATCGTTTTGGTCAGCTGCTGGCAGCTGGTCTGACTTTTTCTATTGGCATCCAGGCGGTCATTAATTTATTTGTGGTCACCGGCATGGTGCCAACGACCGGCATTCCGCTGCCGTTTATTTCTTATGGCGGTTCTAATTTATTAATGAATCTTTTTTTTGTTGGTGTTTTGACGCAGATCTCACGTTATGAACAGCGTTTGCCCCAAAGAGCCGGTTTGGGATAAATAGACTACCCAAATTAAAAAAGATATAATTAAACTTAAAAAAAGAGGTTAAGGATGGATTTTAATCCGGTAGGCATAAAATATTGGGGCGGCTGGGGTGACGGCAGTGATGTCTCTTTTTCTCGCGATGCAGCCAGTGCCTCGACCATGCTGGATATTTTTAAAGCTATCAAAAAATATTCTGTTCGCGACCGCAAGTATCTTAAAGACAAGTGGAAGGAACGTTATCTTTTTTATGCTATGACACTGTTAGATGATGAAGATCAGCTGGCGGTTTTGAATGATTTTTATATGAAAAATATTGAAAAAGAAATCGGTTAAATAACTGTAAATTATTGGAGAATACTTTGGCAGAACAGGGTTCAGAAAAAGCAAAAAAGGCCTGGTTGCAGATAGAAAAAAATGTCGATCAACATATCAAAAAGCATTTGATCGATAATTATTCCAAGCAGATCGTTAAAAAATTTTCACCTAAATTAAATGGGCTGGTGGGTAAGTATTTAAGCAGCTTGCCTAAGCATGTCCGGGAAACTGATGGTGATGATCTGGCCAATGTTGCGCAAATAGAATTTTTTGAGACTATTAAATCCTGGGATCCTGCCAAAAGTACCGATATCTGGCCGCTGGCTTATTCGCGCATTAATGGTGCCATGCGTGACCAAATTCGCTTTATCACTAAAGCTTCTCCTTCGCGGGTTTATGATTGGGTTACCGATGCTGCTTATCTTTATCTGACGGTAGAAAAAGCGGATAATTTTGAGAGCAAAATAGAGTCTGGTGTTGTCCTGAGTGATGCTATGAAATTGCTAGATCGGCGGGAGCGGTTTATCATTTTTAACCGTTTTCGTCATGACTATACATTCAAAGATATCGGTAAAAAAATAAAACTTTCCGAATCTCAAGTTACCAGAATATATAAAGGTGCGCTATTGAAGTTAAAAAAGGCGATGTCTGGTAAAGATCATTTATGATGATATATCTTGATCTATTTTTAACATCCTTTTTTGTCGCCATTATGTTGACGCCGCTCATCAGAAAACTTGCTTTAAAGCACAATATTGTCGACCATCCCGGTGTGCGGAAAATTCACCAAAAGCTGATCCCGCGTTTAGGTGGTCTGGCTATTTTTGGTGGCTTTGTTTTTGCTCTGCTCCTAATTAGCCAGCTACACGGTCTGGTTTTAGATAATAATATCTTTACTGTATTGCTGGGTGGGCTGGCAGTTGTTTTGCTTGGGTTGATAGATGATATTATTGGCTTGAAGGCACCAGTTAAACTTTTTTTTGAGATCTTAATTGCAGTGGTGGTTGTTTGGGCCGGGGTTAAAATAAGTTTTATTTATAATCCCTTTACTTTAAAAATTATCAATATCGGTTTTATTGGTTCTTTTCTTTCTGTAGCGCTGATCTTGGTTTTAATGAATACGATCAATTTAATAGATGGCTTAGATGGGCTGGCCTCAGGGGTTACTGTCATCTCCGCGCTGTCGCTTTTTATTATTTCTTTGTTTTTAGGACAGCATTACTCAGCGATTTTATTGATCGCTTTGGCTGGCGCGACGGTCGGTTTTCTAAAATATAATTTTAATCCCGCTTCTATTTTTATGGGTGACTCTGGCTCGCTCTTTTTAGGTTATATTCTGGCGACCGCTTCTATTTTAGGTGTTTTAAAGAGTTCCTTGGTCATTTCTTTATCTATTCCAATTCTTTCGCTGCTTTTACCAATAGGCGATACTGTATTTGCTATAGTCCGCCGTGTCAAAAATAAGCGGCATATTTTCAGGGCCGATAATGAACATATTCATCATAAGCTTTTATTTAAGGGCTATTCTCAGCGTGATGCGGTTATTGTGCTTTATTGGACAGCAGCGTTATTGAACTTAATGGCTATTTTGATCTCTTTGACTAATGGCTTTTGGTCGTTGTTTTTAATGGGGATTGTAGTATTAATAATTGTCCGCGGTTTTAATAAAATTAAAAAATATTTGCGCGATTAATTCAGTTAACTATTTTCCCTGTTTGCGCATCAATATTGAGCGAAAAAGTTTCGGTATCTCCATAGTAGCGGATGCTCCATTTGGCATCGCTACCCTTGCTGGTTGTTTCGGCACCAGAGAGTGAAATAATAATAGAAAGATTTTGATTATTTTCTATAAAGGTATTGCCGTTATTGCGGTTGGCAATGTTCAACGCGGTAGGGCTATCGATATCGAACTTTTTAATTTGTTTGAGAGGCGGCATAACGATCTCTTTGCAGGAAATAAAGCCCGCTTCATAAATTATCATTGCCGTCTTTTCTGAGCCCGGTGAGTAAAAAAGAAAATCCCATTTATCACTGACGCCATCAAGTGATACTTTGGTCTCGGCAATGCCGTATAAATAAGCATCCGGTCGCCATTGCTGAGCTCTTTTTTCAATGTAGGGATACCACTGCAAGGCGGTTACGCCGTAGCTGAATTCTGTTTTTTCGCCAAAGCGAAAGATATTCCGTATTTTATAAACTGCTTCACAACCTTGTAATGATAGAAAAACAAAAACTAAAAGCACCGCTAAGGTTATTTTCTTCATGTCTTTTTCCTTAATTTAAGAATTTTAAGAGTATAAGATACTACTATATTTTAACTTAATTATCTATGATAAAATCGCTGACATGCTCTTTTCCAATATTTTATTGGTCTCTGCGGATAAACAACTTCAGAAAAAAATTGCCGATATTGTGGCTGATACTTATGAGTTGGCGGTGTCTGAAAATTTTAACATGGCGATCAAGATCATTTTAAAAAAAGTTTTTGCGTTAATTGTTATTGACGGACAGCTAGAGCCGGCTGAATGGCAGAAGCTTTTAGTGAAAATAAAGGAATATAAAATTACTGTGCCGCTCATGTTTGTGGTCGAAAAAAATAAAGATTTATTGTCTTTTTTTTCCTGCGCGCCGCAGGCTTTTTTTGTTGAGACAGATTTAGATAAAGAGCTGTTTTTATCCGCCGCGCAAAAAATTTTGGAAAAAAAATATACATTATTTGAAAACAATGAACTGGAAGAGCGTATTTTTAGCCGCTGTCGTTACGGTGATTTTTTGGGCAGCGGCAATTACTATGAATTGATCATCAACAAAATAGAAAAAGCAATAGAGCAGGAGCGGCCATTGCTTATTTCCGGCGAAACCGGGACCGAAAAAGAACTAGTGGCCAGAGAGATCTATAAGAATAGCAGATTTTTTTCCGGCCATTGTTTTAAAAAAAATATCTCTCAGGCGCTCGATGATATTTCTTATCTATATGAAATTAATAACGGCATTTTGTTATTAGAAGATCTGGCGGAGCTCGATCTTGATGGCCAGAAGAAACTAGAAGCGCTAATTGATGATGATCTGGTGCGGGTTAGATTGATAATGCTTTCTTCTCTCCCTTTAAAAAAATTGACAGAAACCAGAGCGTTTTCGCCGGAGCTCTTGAAGATTTTTTTAAATAACGAAATAGTTCTACCGCCTTTGCGGGAAAGAATTAAAGATCTTCCGCTGCTGGTAGATAGTTATTTTTCTATTATGAATGAGGCTTATGGTTTTAAAATTGAGGGTTGTACTGATGGTTTTTTAATTGCGCTTAGTAAATACTCCTGGCCTGGCAACTTGCGCCAGCTGCAGTCGGTTATTTATGACGTTGTATTTCGTAAAAAGATAGGTGTGGTTGATGAATCCGAACTGCCCTGGTTTTTGGAAAAAGCAGCGGTTTTAATTTGAAAAAATAAAAATTTGTTACAGCTTGACCTGTAGCACTCTGCATGTTAGAGTGCCAACATGTTTAGTGAGGTTTCTGCCAGACAAAAAAAACTTTTATGGATAGTTGTCCAGGAATATGTGGAAACGGCCTTGCCGGTAGGTTCGGAAGCTATTCTTTCAAAATATCATGACATTGATTGTTCGCCGGCCACTATCCGCAAAGAGTTATTGGCACTGGAAACTATGGGTTTTTTAACTCACCCGCACACCTCTGCCGGTCGGATCCCTACCAGCCGTGGTTATCGGTTCTATATTGATAATTTAATGATGATGTATCGTATGACTTCGCGGGAAAAAACGCTGGTCAAGCAATTTTATGATTCTTTGAATAGCGATCTTGATTCGATCATGGAGCGCACGGTGAAGACGGTTAATTCTATTTCTCGTTATGCCGCTGTGGTCAAAACCGATAACGACTTTCTGTCCGAGATTACCGGTGTTATTAAACGCGAGCATCAGGCGGTCCGCAAAGAGTCGGTCTATTTGACAGGTCTTTATAATTTGTTGTTTGAGCCGGAATTTGAGGATCTGCAAAAGATCAGAAAAGTTGCTGGTCTCCTGGAAGAAAAAGAGAAATTCAGCAAGATCCTAGATGAATATGCCGATCCGGATAAAATAAATATTACTATTGGCGAAGAACTGCAGGATGAAGATCTCAGTGAGTATTCTCTGGTCACAAAGTGTTTTCACTATAAAGGTGAACCGCTTGGCCGCATAGGTGTTTTTGGTCCAAAAAGAATGCAATATTCTCGGGTCGCTAAAACAATAGAGACCATTGCCAGTATGCTTGATGATTATTTTGATAACTTATAAAGAAAGGGGTGAAGGGAGTTGACTAAAAAAAGTGAACATCAACACCAGAAGACAGGATCGGAAAAAAAAGAGCACTCTGTAGAAAACAGGGCTGCGGAGGAGATAAAAAAAGAGACTGTTGCAGAAGAGCAAAAGCAAACTCCTACACAAGAGGAGAATAAAGAAGATCTTTTACAGCAGAAAAATAAAGAGCTGGAAGATAAGTATCTGCGTCTTTGCGCGGAGTTTGATAATTTTCGCAAAAGAACGCAGTTGGAAAAAGAGGAGTTTGCCAAATACGCTGCGGCAGAGACGGTAAAGAATCTTCTTCCTTTAATGGATAGTTTTGAACGGGCAAAACCTTCTTTTGAAAAACATACCGAGGATATAGAGGAACTTAAAAAGGGAATGGCCCTGATTCACAAACAATTTGAAGATATCTTAGAGAAACTCGGTGTCACTAAAATAGTTGCTAAAGGAACTTTATTTGATCCTAATTTGCATGAGGCCATTATGCAGCAGGAGGCTGAAGGAGTTGAGTCGCAGACAATTATTGAAGAGGTTCAACCCGGTTTCTTAATTAACGATAAAATTTTGCGACATGCCATGGTTATTGTGGCTAAGTAATTTTACAAAATAAATAAAAAAGGAGAATTAAAATGTCAAAAATAATAGGTATCGATTTGGGAACAACAAATTCTTGTGTGGCGGTAATAGAGGGCGGCAAGCCGACTGTTATTACCAGTGCGGAAGGTGGTCGTACCGTTCCTTCAGTAGTGGCTTTTGGGAAGAATGGCGAGCGGTTAGTTGGTCAGGTAGCTAAAAGACAAGCGGTTACCAATCCGGAAAAAACCATCTATTCTATTAAGCGCTTTATGGGTCGTCTTCACGCCGAAGTTAGCAGTGAAGAAAAGATCGTTCCTTACCATGTTGTTGACGGCAAGAACGGTGCAGCGGCTGTTAAAATAGACGATAAAACTTATTCGCCGCCAGAAATTTCGGCCATGATCTTACAAAAAATTAAAGCCGATGCCGAAGCCTATTTGGGCGAACCTGTTTCTAAAGCGGTCATTACCGTTCCCGCTTATTTTAATGACCAGCAGCGCCAGGCCACTAAAGATGCCGGGCAGATAGCCGGTCTGGAAGTAATGAGAATAATCAATGAGCCCACGGCCGCCTCGCTGGCTTATGGTATAGACAAAGAACATGGCGATAAAAAAATAGCTGTTTTTGATTTTGGCGGTGGTACGTTTGATATTTCTATTCTGGAATTAGGCGAAGGTGTCTTTGAAGTTCTTTCTACTAATGGTGACACTCATTTAGGTGGCGATAACGTTGATCAGCTCTTGATCGACTGGCTGATCGAAGAATTCAAAAAAGAGCAGGGTATCGATCTCAGCAAAGATAAAATGGCCCTGCAGCGTTTAAAAGAGGCGGCGGAAAAAGCCAAAATAGAACTCTCTTCGGCTACGCAGACAGAGATCAATCTGCCATTTATTACTGCCGGCTCGGATGGTCCTAAACACTTGGTGGTAACTATTACGCGTGCCAAATTTGAGCAGATGATCGGAAATATTTTAGATCGGTTAAAAAAACCGTGTGAGGTGGCATTAAAAGATGCCGGCAGGAGCGTTAGCGATATCCATGAAGTAATCTTAGTTGGCGGTTCGACCAGAATTCCGGCAGTTAAAAAACTAGTCAAAGATTTTTTTAATAAAGAGCCTAATGAATCAGTTAATCCTGATGAGTGTGTTGCCGTTGGTGCTGCTATTCAGGGCGGTGTTTTAGCCGGTGATGTGAAAGATGTTGTCCTGCTCGATGTTACACCTTTAACGTTAGGGATTGAAACATTAGGCAGTGTCTTTACGCCGTTAATAGAAAAAAATACAACTATTCCAACTAAAAAATCACAGGTTTTCTCAACAGCTGCGGATAGTCAAACGGCGGTAGACATTCATGTTCTGCAAGGTGAAAGACCAATGGCCAGCGATAATAAAACACTTGGTCGTTTTCAGCTGACCGATATTCCGCCGGCCCCGCGCGGTATTCCGCAAATAGAAGTTACTTTTGATATTGATGCCAACGGCATTGTCCATGTTTCCGCCAAAGACAAGGGGACAGGCCGGGAGCAGAAAATAACTATCACCGCATCTTCTGGTCTTTCCAAAGAAGAGATCGAAAAAATGAAAAAAGACGCAGAATTGCATGCCGATGAAGACAAAAAGAAAAAAGAGGAGATCGAAGCTAAAAACGAAGCTGATGCTTTAATTTACTCCGCTGAAAAAACACTGGCCGATAATAAAGATAAAGTTCCGGCCGATAAAAAGACCGAGCTGGAAGCCAAAATAGCTGATCTTAAAAAAGCCCTAGAGAGCAAAAATATTGAAGAGATCAAAAATAAAAAAGAAGTTTTGCAAAAAACAATTTATGATGTAAGCTCTGTGCTCTATCAAAATCAGCAGGCAGATCCTGCTCAAGCACAAGGCGGTGCAGGAGCGCAGTCGGCGGGCGGCAAAGATGAAAAAGTAGTAGATGCCGATTACGAAGAAGTAAAAGACGAGAAAAAAGAAGAAGATAATAAATAATAATGTCCAAAGATTTTTATGAAATACTTGGTGTGCCTAAGGGTGCCGATGATGCTGAAATAAAAAAAGCTTATCGGCGCCTGGCGCGCAAATATCACCCAGATGTCAATAAAGAAGCGGGTGCTGAAGACAAATTTAAAGAAGTTCAAAAGGCTTATGAAACTCTTTCTGATACCCAAAAACGTCAGCGCTACGATCAATTTGGCGAAGCGGGCATTGGTGATAACGGTAGTGGTTTTGGCGGGTTTGGCGATTTCTCAGAAGGTTTTGAGGGCTTTGGCGGCGGCTTTAGCGATATCTTTGATATGTTTTTTAACTCTTCGGCTGGAGGCCGTGGCAGCCGCAGTGGCGCCAGAGCAGATTCTGCGCAAGAGGGTGAAGACCTCCGCTATGACTTGAAAGTTCCTTTTAGTGTAGCGGTTACAGGCAAAGAATATACAATAGAAATTTCGCAGCTGGCCAGCTGCGCTAAATGTTCTGGAACTGGTGCCAAACCTGGCACTAAACCTTCTACTTGCGGTATTTGCCATGGTACCGGCAAAGTGCGCCGGGCTCAACAGACTATTTTTGGTGCTTTTGAGCAGGTGACCGTTTGTCCAAACTGCCGCGGCGAGGGTCAGGTTATTTCCAGTCCTTGTCCAACCTGCCATGGCACTGGCCGTGAACGGCAGATATCTAAAGTTAAGGTTAAGGTGCCTGCTGGTGTTGACTCTGGTACTAGGTTGCGTGTTTCTGGCGCCGGCAACGCCGGCTTAAGAGGTGGCCGAGCTGGCGATCTCTATATTTTTATAGAGGTTGAACAGAGCAGAGATTTCAAACGTCAGGGCGATGATATTTACAGTGACATAACGATCTCATACATTCAAGCGGTTTTAGGTGATGAGATCAGTATTCCTTCTGCCGAGGGCAAGATAAAAATAAAAATACCTGCGGCGACTCAGCCGGGCACGGTTTTGCGCTTAAAAAGCAAAGGTTTACCGCACTTGAGTTCTTCCGGCCGTGGCGATCACTATGTCAGCGTGAACATCAGCGTGCCGAAAAATTTAAATAATAAACAAAAAGAGGCGCTGGTTAACTATTCAGAGCTTTTGGACGAGCGAGTGAACAGTAATACTCCAGGTGTAGAAGAAGCTGATAAAAAGTCAGAAAAAAAGTCGGAGAAAAATAAAGAAGAACAGACAATTAAAGATAAAGACGAAGATTCCGGTAATAAAAAGCGGGCTTTTTTCTGGGAAAGTTAAGTATAGATTAACATTCATGAGAAAGTGCTTTACATTTTAATTGAGATGTAATAAACTCTTTAATTGTTCGGAATAATATTTGGGGGGATTTAAATGGGACTGTTGAAAAATGTTCTCAGTTTTATGGGATTTGAGACAGAAGAAGGGTATGAAGGTTATAGCGATCCGGAAGCTGGTTTAAATGTACTAAAAGAACAGGCTAAAAAAACCGAAGCACAGCAACAAATACGGACACAAAAAGCGGCTTTAATAGATTTTCAAACTATTCCTAAAAAAGGGATTAAAACATTGCGGTCGGCTGGCTCTATGCCAGGCGCTTCTACCGAAATGATCCTTTGTGAGCCGAAGTCTCATGAAGATTCTGTGATCCTCTCAACCTATATTAAGCAGGGCAAGCCGGTAATTGTTAATTTAAAATACCTAGATGCCACTGCCGGAAAGCGCTTGATCGATTTTGTTTGCGGCACGGTTTATGCTTTTGAGGGGCACATGCAGAAGCTCGGCGGCAATATTTTTCTTTTTACGCCGCAGAATATTGGAATTGTCAACAAACAGCATGATGAATTTGAGTTTAACCAGGAAAAGCCTCAGGCCGAAATAGACAAAGCCGTTCAAGAAGAGATGTTCTATAAAACAGCCTAACCTAAAAACTGTTGACGACAGTATTAATTTATAATAAACTATCAGTCCTTTTTGGCTAGATTATCTTAATTTTGGGAGATTATTTATGAAAAATGCAATTATTGCTGAAATAGAAAATAAACAAAAAAAACAAGGACTGCCTAAGTATAAAACCGGCGACTATGTTAAAGTTTACGTTAAGATCGTAGAAGGTAAAAAAGAGCGCATTCAGATGTTCGAGGGTATTGTTATTAAACACTCTGGCAACGGCTTAAATGCAGCGGTTACTGTCCGCAAAGTTGTTGACGGTGTTGGTGTCGAGAGATCTTTTCCTATTCATTCAAAAGTTGTTGATAAAATAGAAGTTGTTAAGTACAGCAAAGTAAGACGTTCTCGTCTTTTTTACTTGCGCGAGTTATTGGGTTCAAAAGTTATGCGCGTTAAAGAGGATCTTGATAAAAATATTAAAGCCGCTTCAGATAAAGCTAAAGACAGAAAAGAAAAATTAAAGAAGGCGGAAGCTGCTGCTAACTTAAAGCGTGAAGAAGAAGCCGCTGCCCAACAAGCTCAGGCTACAGAAGCAGCTGCTGTTGAGAATAACGCAGAAGCTAAATAAATAAATGGATCGGTTGTTCAAAAAAAAAACTGCCGCTCAACCAAATAAACAACAAAAAAAAGATTCGGTCTGGTCATTTGTCTGGATTATTGCGTTAGCTCTTTTTATTAAGGCAGTTTTTTTAACTATTTTTATAATCCCTTCCGGCTCAATGATCCCTACGCTTAAAGTCGGTGATACTATTGTTGCCAATAAAATGCGCTATGGTATTTTTAATCCTTTTTATGAACTTTGGTTCAAGAAAAAAATATTTTTTGTGATTACCAATCCCTGGTATCGTTCTAATTCTAAATTTATCACGAAAAAATATTTAATTGATTTTCAAAAAACACCGCAGCGGTTTGAGATAATTATTTTTAAGGCGCCGCTCGAGCCGAGACCTTCCGCTAAATATAAGTATATTGCCGCGGACGGCCGTGAGTTTATTAATAATTATACACAGGGCTATACTGCCGATACGTTTTTGCCTTCTGGCCGCGGCGGTGTAGATTATGTTAAAAGATGTATCGGTCTCCCGGGTGATATTATTGAGATCCGCAACGGTGAGCTAATGGTCAATGGCGAGTATGTTCAATGGCCATTTTCTATTATTGATGATTTTGGTTATTTTGGGCCGCTAAAAGTTCCGGAAGGCCATTATTTTATGATGGGAGATAATCGGCCGGGCAGTTCGGACAGCCGCTACTGGGGCTTTGTTCCGAGTAGGAATATTGTTACTAAAGTAACGCATGTGACTTTTCCGCCCTGGCATTGGAAATTATTCAGATAGTTCAAAGTCCTTTTTCGCGCATGAATTTGCCAAAGATCGATTCTCCGTTAGTAGTTGATGGTTTCGCAGCAGTGGCCTTATTTAGATCATCTATCTTGAATTCATATTTGCAGTCCGGGCAATCGTGATATTTTTTCTCAGGATCTATTTTTATTTTTACTTTGCAATTAGGACAATTGATATAAATGAATTGGGTCATTTTTTCTCCTGTTCCCGATTTACATAATTTTATTTATAATAACATAAGATGCTTAAAAAAAATCTACTATTGTTTTTAAAATTAATTTTTTCCCTAGCCGCTATTTTTTTTATATTTAAAATTATTGCCTGGCTACCTGCAGAAAAATTAAGTAAACCGCTGTTTAATAAAGTAGTTTACTTACAGGCGCAGGAGAAGAAAATAGAGGAGTTTTTTGCCCACGTGCGCTTAACTTATTTGCAGGTTGTTAAAAATAAAGCACAGGAAAAAGAATATCAAATATTGTACCGTCAACAGAAAAATTATCAAGAAATTGCCAATGCGCTGGCTTCTGAAAATGCGCTTTTGCGTAAAAAAATAAGTTTTCAGAAAAATTATAACGGGCAATTAATTGCCGCCGAGATAGTTGGCCGCTCGCCTGATAACTGGCATGATTTTGTGACAATAGCCAAAGGGACTAAAGACGGTGTTAGGTCTGAGATGGCGGCAATTAATGAAGATGGGCTGGTCGGTTATGTTGCCGAAGTTTATCCCGATTCTGCTAAAGTTATGCTGCTGACAAATAATGAAGTAAAGGTCAGCTGCCGGATAACGCGTACACAGGAGACCGGTGTTTTGGTTGGTGCCAATAATGGACCTTTTCAATTAAATTATATCAGTAAAGATTCTAGCGTTGCCGCTGACGATATTTTATTAACCTCTGGCTACAGTTTTCGATATCCGCGCAATCTGCCGGTTGGCAAAATTAAGCTGGTTAAAGATAATCTGGAGGGTTATCAAAGGCGTATTGTTGTCGAGCCTTTTGTTGATTTTTCTAAATTAGATATAATTTTTTTAATTAATTAACAATGCCATTTTTAGTATTAATAATATTATTAGTTTTACAGACAACCTTTTTATCATTACATTTTCCTTTTCTGCGGCCAGATCTGCCACTGGTTTTTTTGCTTTTGATAGTTTCCGGCCGAGGTTGGTGGCGAGGTTTTTTATGGGGTGCATTAACAGGATCAATGCTGGATCTTTTTATGGGCGGCACTTTAACTTATTTTTTCTTATATTGTTTACTCGGCTTGCTTTTTGGTTTTATCTCGGGTGATTTTTTTAAAAACTACCGGATACTGGTGATCTTTAATGTTGTTTTGGCAACATTTTTTATTTACTTTTTTCCGGCCTATTTGTTCCTGGCCGATCTAAAATTTTTAGGATTTACTGTTTATTTAAAGATCTTGATCTTAAATTTATTAGCTGCGTGGATATTGTCTTTTTTGCCGTTTTGGGGCATAAAAAATGAAGAATAATCAGGAGAAAAGTTTTTTTATAACTATAGCTGCCGTAAGCTTACTGCTGACGGTTTTGGTTTTGCGGTTGTTTTATATTCAAATTATTAAACAGCGCGATTATCAGACGCTTTCGGAAAGTATCCGGGCTAGAGTCATTACACATATTGCTTCGCGTGGCTGTATCTATGATCGCTATGGCAATGTTTTGGCGGAGAGCAGGATTATTTATGATCTTTATCTTGTTCCCTATCAAATGAAAGAGCCGGAAAAAGTTTTTGCTGTCTTGCAGCAGATCGGCCTGAAAACAGATAATTTACGCGAGAAAATAAATAAAAAAAATTACTTACCTTATGAACCTTTGCTTTTAAAAAGCAATCTAGATATTAGGGCTATTTCTTATTTAGAAGAGCTGGGTAAAAATTTGCCAGGCGTTGTGTTGAGCTCCCGGATAGTGAGAAATTATCCCAACCGACGAATTGCCGCACATTTATTGGGGTATGTCGGAGAGATCAGCAAGAAAGAGCTGAGTTATCTAAAAAAATACGGTTATAAATTAGGTGATATTGTTGGGATGGCCGGTGTTGAAAAATACTACGATCATTATCTTAAAGGTATTAATGGCGGGCAGCCGCTGGAGGTTGATCCGCTGGGAAATCCAATTAAAGAACTGATGGCTTTTGAGCCCATTCCTGGCGCTAATCTTTATTTGACTATCGATCTGGCACTGCAAAGCAAGGTGGAGGAAATTTTTGCCAACAATAAAGGCGGCGTGGTCGTTTTGGCTGTCGATAGCGGCGAGGTGCTGGCCATGGTCTCTAAACCAGATTATGACCCGAATTATTTTACCGATATTTTAACGGAAAAAGAGTGGCAGGAAATTTTAAAAAGTGATCATCCTTTACATAACCGTGTCTTGACCGGTTATCCCCCAGGTTCAACTTTTAAAATAGTTACTTTAATGACTGCTTTGCAGGATAAACTATTTAATAGGAAACAACGTTATTATTGTCCTGGTGCTTTTTATCTGGGAAAAAGAAAATTTGATTGCTGGCTAGGGCATGGGCACGGCAATCTTGATCTCTGGCAAGGTTTTATTAATTCCTGCAATGTTGTTTTTTATAATCTTGGCTTAATGCTCGGTCCGCAGAAAATAGCGGAGACGGCAGTTGGCTTTGGTTTTGGTTTACCGACCAATATTGATCTTCCTTATGAGGAAAAAGGATTGATCCCTACCGAACGCTGGAAAAAAAGAAAATATGACCTCCCCTGGTATCCTGGCGATTCTCTCAATATGGCAATTGGGCAGGGCTATATTTTAGTTTCGCCGCTGCAAATGGCCTTGGCCGCTTCGGCTTTAGCTAATGAGAACGGCTATATTTTTAAGCCTTATTTAGCTCGTAAAATAATTGCCCCTTCCGGTAAAGTTCTTTTGGAAAATGGCCGTGAATTAACAGGGGAACTGCCTTTTCAAGCGGAGAACAGACTTAAATTAAAGAGTTTAATGCAAGATGTTGTTGCTAACGGTACCGGTAAGCGGGCACTGGTTCAGGGTTTTAATGTTTGCGGCAAAACCGGCACGGCTGAACACGGTGCGCAGAAAAAAGCTCATGCCTGGTTTGTTTCTTTTGCTCCTTATGAAGAGCCGGAGATAGCCATGGCTGTTTTTGTAGAAGAGGGCGGCGCCGGCGGCGAGAAAGCGGCGGAAATATCAGGCCAAATATATGCCTGGTGGTATAAACACAGGAGTAACCATGTCGGAAAAATATAGATATTTTAAGTATTTTGACTATAAATTGTTTGTTGCTGCATTAGTGCTTTCTCTCTTGGGGTTGTTTTTTATTTATTCGGCAGGTGGAATCTTTTTTTTAAAAAAACAGGCGGTTTATTTTCTTTGTTCGCTGATTTTATTTTTTGTTCTCAGCAGCATAAATTATAATTTATATAGGAAGCTCTCGGAAGAATTGTATTTACTGGGATTATTTTTTTTGATCTTGGTCATGAATAGCGGACAGGCGGTATATGGCGCTCAGCGCTGGCTTGCCCTTGGGGGTTTTTCTTTTCAGCCTTCGGAGTTAATGAAAATTTTTTTAATAATAATTATTGCCAGATATTTAGAGTTGAATAAAACTAAACTTACCTCTCTCTGGTCCAGTTTGCCGATCTTCTTATTGGCGTTGATCCCTTTTGTCCTGGTTTTTAAACAGCCAGATCTCGGGACCGGGATCGTTTTGTTAGTGGTCTTCTCTGCTATGCTGTTTTGGTCTAATTTTGGTATTAGCCGTTTATTGTTTTTAGTTTCGCCGCTGATCAGCATCCTGATGATGTATTCTCTTAATAAATACTCGTATATTTTTTGGGCGATCTATTTGCTTTTATTATTGATCTTGATGTTTTATAAGAAAATTAAACTTTTTGATAAAATAGTTTTTTTTAGTTTTAATATTTTTTCCGGTATTTTTTCACCACTTTTTTGGTCTGCCTTAGCACCATATCAGCGCAATAGATTGCTGGCTTTTTTTGATCCGGAAATAGACCCCCTGGCGCGCGGCGTTCGCTATCACCTGGTTAAGTCTACTATTGCCGCCGGTTCTGGTGGATTTTTTGGTCAGGGCTTGTTGAGGGGACCGCTTAATCGTTTAAAGTATATTCCCCAGCAGCATACTGACTTTATTTTTTCGGTTATTGCCGAAGAGGGCGGTTTCTTGTTTTCTCTTTTAATAGTGGGGCTTTTTGCCTATTTGGTTTATAGGTTAATCAATTTGACCAAAGAGACCAATGATGAGTTTGCAGTTCTTTTAACCGTGGGAATTGCTGCCATGTTGATCTTTCAGGTGTTTGTTAATATAGGCATGAATATCGGTATTATGCCGGTAGTTGGGCTGCCGTTGCCTTTTATTTCTTATGGTGGCTCTTCGCTGTTTCTTTTTTGGGCAGCACTGGGTATTATCCAGTCGATAATTATGCGGAAAAACCGTTTGCTGTTTTAGAATTCTAAAATTATGTTAAAATACATAACCTATTTTTTCAGGAGGAAATAACAATGAAAAAATTTTTAAAGTATTTTATTGGGTTAGCTTTTTTTATTTTTATTTTATTAGTATTGGCTATTATTTTTCTGCCTAAATTACTCAACTTAACGGCTATTGCCAATGAAATTGCCGATAAAGCTGAAGGAGAGATCGGCCGCCAGGTTTCAATTCAAGACGTTTCTTTTTCTATTTTTTCTGGGGTACATCTCAAAGGCGTAGTTCTTGGCAATGCGACCGGTTATAGTGCCCGGCCAATGGTTGTTATTAAAGACATTGCTTTAAAATATAAGCTCTGGCCTTTGATTGCTCAGAAGAAAGTGGTTATTACCGCCGCCGGTTTAGATGGGCTTGATCTATTAGTTGAATTAAAAGAAAAGGCTTCTAATTTTGATGGGCTTGGCGGCAGCAAAAAACAAGAACCAGTTAAAAAAGCGGCAGCGCCTAAAACCGAGATGAAAGATATTAAAGCAATTGATGTAAAAGTTGAAACTCCGCTGGAAATAAAGGTTAGCAGAATCTTTTTTACAAATTCTAATATCGATATAATTAATCACGTTAACGCTAAAACGCTGCAAGTTAAAGATATTAATCTGGTAGTCAATGATTTTTCTAGCGAACTTAAATATAAACCGTTGAAATTAACGGCTTCATTAAAATTATTAGCGGACGGTGAAAAAACAAAAATAGAATTACAGGGTAAAATGCCAAATTTTAATACGGCAGATCTTGAGCTCAATATAGATAAGATCGTTTTAGATAAATTATTAGCTCCGTTTGTGGCTGAGCAGGAACCGGCCGCAAAAGAGAAAGTAGCTAAAAAATCAACTGTGGCTGTGGATGAACTGCCGCTGGATTTTATGTTCTTAAAAAATATTAAGTTGGATTTTATTTTTAATTTAAAGGAATTTCAAAATAAAAAGTTAAAAGTACAGAATGTTAAAGCTAAAGCTTCGCTTAATAAATTGCTCTATGATTTTGAAGCGGAAGCGTTGCTTTATAAGGGCTCGGTTAAATTGTTGGCCAATGGCAATTTAAGCAATCCGGCCCCTGATTTTAAAACCAAAATTAATATTAACGCTGTTGATGCCGCAGCTTTCCTTGATGAAGCGCTGGATATTAAAGACTTTGTTGAAGGTGTGATGTTGACCGATGGTGAATTTGCCGGCCAGCTCAGACAGCCGAAGAAGATCTCTGGTTTTGCCAATGTCAGTGTGCGCGATGGTAAATATGTTTCCGGCGCGATTCTTGCTGGCGGACGTGATTTTTTAAAGTCTATAGAGGGCAAAAGTTTTAAAGAGTTTTTCTTAGAGTTAAAAATGCTAGAGGGAAAGCCGTCACTGGGCTTAGTTAAAGTGGAAGGTGACTTTCCGCTGATCTCCGTTGATTTTTCAAAGTCAGCCGCTCAACATTTAGAAAGCGCTCTTTTGCAGGCTAAAGAACAGGTAAATAAAGAGATCGCTAAAAAAACCGAAGAAGTTAAAGCTCAGGCCACCGCTGTAGTGGAAGAGAAAAAAGCGGAAATTGCAGAAGAGATTGCCAGTAAACAGATTGAGGCAGAGGAGAACTTGAAAAAAGAGGCTGAAGAGGCATTAAAAAATGCCATTGATGTCAATAAGCTTAAATTATAATTTTAAAATTAATCTATAGTCTCAAGCCGGGATAGCTCAGCTGGTAGAGCAGCGCATTCGTAATGCGAAGGTCGCAGGTTCAATTCCTGTTCTCGGCTCCAAGGCTTATTTTCAGACAGATAGTCCATAGACCAGACGAGATATGCCAGTGGCATATCGAGAAGGAGTTGAAAGGCCGCAAGAAGTCCGCATTGGCGGACGATGAGGCTGCGTCTCTGCAGCGACCGAGCGTGCTGCTATTGTGGCACAATAGCGAGGGAGACGAAAGAACAACTCCTGTTCTCGGCTCCAGATTAAGTTTATAGATTAATTTGCCTAATTATTGAAACGCACGATAAGATCTTTCGATAGCGTGTTACCAAGATGCATAAAAAGCTTATAAAATTTGCTGAACAAGAACGCCAACATAGCGTAGATGCCGTTATTAATGAGATTGAATTACAGCGAGGCGTTTCTATGTCGCTGGCGTCAAAAACAGCTATCAAGAGAACTTATTTAGAATATGCCAAGGAAACTCCTGTCGAATTAGAAAAAATAGTGCCGCGTCCTTTTTCCGGTAATTTTTTAAAACCTGATCTTGCGGCTGAATGGATCAGGCAGCATCCTAAAATGCTGCAGCCTACTGCCCGCTTTTTTATTGAACATTTGCGTTATATTGACCAGGACTATTTTGAGCAAAAATTAGAGGCTGTTGCTTTAGAATTTTTATTGAAAATTGGCGAAGAAAAATACTATAGCTATTTGCCAGAGCTTAAAACAACAAGTATGAGTTGGGTTGCAGAGTTGTTATTTGAAAAAGAATTACTTCAAAAAAATAATATACCTAAAGAGCATAAATTACATGATAAGAAGAGACCATTAAACCTTGTTATTGCTGACGATTGTGCTTATTCAGGCCAGCATTTATACGACACTATGTGGGAGCTAAGCAGAACTCTTCGCGATATCTTTCCGCAGACAGAGATAAATTTTCATTGTCTGGTCCCTTTTATTTCTACTCGAGCACTTGATTTTTTTATTTCTTGCTCGGTATTGAGTAACGATCAGGCGCTAAGAAAAGAGAAAATATCAACAATGGGCTTAAAGGCAAAAAATATGTTTTTGCACTTGTATTATCAAGAAATTGTCCCGACACTTAATGAACAATTTAAAGATGTTGAAATGAAGTTTTTTGAACGTTTACTAGGCTTTAGTTCGCTTAATTTTCAGTTTTTTGGCGGAAAAATACCATTGTTCTTTCAACACAAAATAGCGGATTCTCTTTCTGTGCCCAATACACTTTTCAAGGGCAGATTGATACATTCATTTAAAAAGCAGCCGTTTTTAGAAATATATCGTCCGCCATATAAAAACTAACTACTATATTATTAGTTTAAATGTAGTAAAATTAAATGGTTTGGTATTCCAGTTAAAAAAATGACGGAGTGATTACATGCAGAAGATCAAAAATTTTTTCCAAGTTAATAATATAGAAATATTTATAGTTGCGTCTATATTTATACTATTCTTTTTACTGTTGTCTTTTGTTCCTATTTTTGACGGCGATACTTTTTTTTATGTTGCTAAAGCTAAAAAAATGGCGCTGACTGGTGATTGGTTAAATACTGCTAATGTAATGGCCAAGCCGCTGCTGGGCATTTGGGTAATGGCCTTTTTCTATAAATTGTTTGGTGTAAATTTGTTTACTACCTATTTGCCACATTCTCTTTTTGCTGCCGCTACACTATTGATCATGTTTATGTTTTTAAAAGAATTTTTTGGCCGCAATGTTGCACGTTTGGGCAGTTTGATCTTATTGACTTCGGCAATGTTCTTTTATCAAAGCTGTTCGCCAATGCTCGATATTCCGGTACTTTTTTTTATAACTGCCGCACATTTTACTTTATTTAAATATCTTAAGACTAAAAATGCCGGCGCTTTATTTTTAACGGCGTTGTTGTGCGGTCTGGGATTTTTAACTAAAGGTCTTTTGGGTGCGGTCTTGCCGGCAATAACTTTTTTTCTTTATTTACTGGTCAATAAGATCAACCCTTTAAAAGAATATCCTGGTTTTATTAAAAACGTAATGATCTCCGGCGTTATTTTTTTAGCGGTCGCACTTGTCTGGCTTTTGCCGCAGATCATTGTCAACGGCCGCGAGTTTTTGGAACAGCTTTACCGCGAAAATATAGTTCGTTTTTTTAAGCCGATAGATGAGACTGGCGGGTATCGTCAGGTTTCTTCTGATGTCCAGCGTGATCCGCATGTTAATATTTTATATCTTTTTCTATCTTTTTTGCCCTGGTCGCCGTTTATTCTGCCGCTATTATTAGCTTTTTTTAAAAAAAATCATTTTGCCGATAAAAAAACACTTTCTTTTTTTATGTGTTGGTTTGTTTTTTTTCTAGTTTTGACAACGGTTTCCGGTCATTATAAAGGGCCCCGTTATTTATTGCCCTTGTTCCCTTCTCTGACGGTGTTGTTGGCGTTATATTTTGACAATATGATAAAAAATAATAAATTTATTTTTCAGAAATTGACCGCCCGCACATATTTAGTATTTTTTGTTTTTATTTTTTTGGCGGTGATAGCTTTGTTTTTGACCGATTTTCAGCACGGCGAGAACGTCTATAAGCCGTTCGTTCTGACATTTTTAATTTTATATGCTCTGGCCCATTTAGCTGGTTATGCATTTTTTAAAAGAGGAGCGCTTCAGGCTGGTGTAAAGACAATAGTAATTATCACTTTGACTTCTTATGTGTTTTTTTTGGCCCAGGGAAGTTTTTACATTAAGCAGATCTTTCCGGAAATCAGTATTGCTGGTTATTTAAAAGCTAACAGTGTTAATGACGATATTTACGCCTGGCAGATAAAAATTCGGTCGTTTGATCTTTATTTAGGCCGTTCAGTTAATTATATTTCTACACCTGACGAAAAGGCGTTGCTGAAAAAAGGAGACCTGGTTATTTTAAATAAAAATAAGCTACCAGAAATATTGGTCAAGAGTGAGCAGATTTTTCAAAATAAAGAATTGGTAGTTATTAAAGTTTTATAATAATATTTTATTATGTTAAAATAATAATTATACTTATAAAAACACTGTTTAAAGGAAAATAAATGATAGAAGCACTTGGCCTGGTAAAATCTTATCATAAAAAAAGAGTTGTTAGTGAAGTCAATATTCATGTGGAAAAAGGAGAGGTTGTCGGTCTTTTAGGTCCTAATGGCGCCGGCAAGACAACTTCTTTTTATATGATCGTCGGCATTATCAAAGCAGAAAAAGGACAGATCTTACTTAATAAAGAGGATATTACCCATTTGCCGATGCATTTGCGTGCTAGGAAAGGGATCGGCTATTTGCCGCAAGAACCTTCTATTTTTAGAAAATTGACGGTAGAAGAGAACTTGCTGATTTTATGGGAAAATATGCCGGAGATTCCCCGTGAAGAATATGCCAAACGCATGGATGATATTTTTGATGAAATGCGTATCCAGCACATTAGAAAGCAGCGTGGCTTTGAGCTCTCTGGCGGTGAACGGCGCCGTGTGGAGATCGCCAGGGCCTTAGCCTGTGATCCGGATTTTATTTTATTAGATGAGCCCTTTGCCGGTATTGATCCGATCGCCGTTAATGATATTCAAGAGATCATTAAGCATCTTTCTAAGAAAAAAGGGCTAGGTATTTTAATAACCGACCATAATGTTCGGGAAACCCTTGGTATTACGGATCGCGCTTATATTTTACATCAAGGCAAAATTTTAATTGAGGGCAATGCTAAAGATATTGCCAAAGACCCGCAGGCCAAGAAATTTTATCTTGGTGAGAATTTTAATCTTTAAGAAACACAGGGGACTATTTGCTAAATGTTTAAAATAAAACGATATCATCTATATATGGCGCGTGAAATTATTGGTCCGTTTCTTTTTGGTGTTATAGCGTTTACAACAATTTTTGCCGGTGGCAATATTATTCCCGGGCTAATTAAAGAGGCCAGTAAATATAATCTGGCTTTTAGTAAGGTTATTGCTCTTTTTCTTTTGAGAATGCCGGCAATAATTTCTTTAACGTTTGCCATGTCTGCTCTTTTAGCGGCCTTGCTCTCTTTTAACCGTCTTTCCGGCGACAGCGAAATAACCGCTTTTCGGGCCGGCGGGCTTTCTATTTTAAAATTAACTATTGCGCCGCTGATCTTTGGTTTTGTGATCAGTCTTTTTTCTATTTTTATTAATGAGACAGTAGTGCCTAAAGCTTCTTTTATTGAAGAGAATACAATTATTCAAATTAAAGATATGTCTAAGTCTGAGCCGCAGGTTAAGCAGAATGTTAATATACCAAAATATGAGAACGGTTATTTAAAACGGTTAATTTATGCACACGAAATGATCGGCAGTGTTATGAAAGATGTCAGTGTTTCGGAGTATGATAAGGGAAAACTTTCGCGCATAGTTTTTGCCGATGAAGCGGAGTGGCTGGCCGGTAGTGGTTGGGAATTTCGCAATGGAACAATGCATCAATTTGGTTTAAGCCGTCAGAAGGCTTATGTTATTGATTTTGAAAAAGAGGTCATTGCGGTAGATGTTAATCCGCGTGATGTTTCTGGGCGCCATCGTGATCCTGATCAATTATCGCTGACAGAGTTGGGCGACTACATTGATCAACAGGTCAGCTATGGTTCAGATGTAACGGAATTGCGTATTAAATGGCATCAAAAACTGGCGATCCCTTTTTCTTGCTTAATTTTTGTTCTTCTAGGTGCCCCGATGGGTATTAAGCCACAGCGCTCCAGTTCTTCGGTAGGGTTGGGTTTGAGTATTATTGTTATTTTTTTATATTATGTTCTTTTGTCTGCCGGTATGTGGTTCGGCATGATGCGAGTATTGCCGCCGTTGGCTGCGGCCTGGCTACCTAATATATTGATAGGCTGTTATGGTGTTTATTTATTGCAGCAAAAATCTAATTCGTAGTTGATATATTTTTAGTTAATGTGGTATAAATGCGGGTCACTTTAATTTAAAAAAGTGATCGTCTCTTAAAATTGTGCACGGGTGGCGGAATTGGTATACGCGCAAGACTAAGGATCTTGTGGGAGTAATATCCCTTGGAGGTTCGAGTCCTCTCTCGTGCACCATCTTTATTTCAAAAAAAAGAAGAATTAATAAAAAGTAATATACCGCTGGAATATTGCTTGGTTAAAAGATTAGCGGTGCCAGTTTTTTTTCTGGTTGTTTTTGCTGTAGTTTTTTCTGGCCGGCCGACCGTAGCTTCTGGGTCTGTTCTCTGTGCGATGCGGTTCTGTGGCAGAAAATGTCGCACTGATTATTTCTGGATGCTGGGCGATTTCAATTTCCATTCTAATTAGTTTTTCTATTTGTTTAATAGTGCCGCGCTGATCTGGCGTGGCAAAAGAAACGGCTCTTCCTTCTTTGCCGGCGCGAGCTGTTCGGCCAATGCGGTGAACATAGTTCTCAATATCTTCAGGTAGATCATAATTAATAACAACTTCAATATTACTAACATCTATTCCTCTGGCGGCAATGTCAGTAGCAACTAAAATACGAAAACGCCCAGATTTAAAGCCTTCAATAGCCGTTCGTCTTTGCGCTAATGATCTGTTGGAATGAATTTCTGCTGTTTTATAGCCAATGTTATTGAGCTGCTGGGTTAATTTGCGGGCGCCAAATTTAGTGCGTGTAAAAACAAGGATAGTTCCTTGATATTGTTCTACTAATTTTACCAATAAAGGCGTTTTGTTTTCCTTTTTAATAATAAAAACTTCTTGTGTTATATTTTTGGCGGTAGACCCTTGTTTTGCTACCTCAATACTGATAGGCATTTGCATATATTGAGTGGACATTTTAACTATTTTTGGCGGCATCGTTGCAGAAAATAATAAGGTTTGCCGTTCTTGATCGGTCATTTTGAGAATTGTTCTTATCTGGGGTTCGAATCCCATATCAAGCATTCGGTCAGCCTCATCGAGCACTACAGTGCGAATGTCTGAGAGAAAAACAGAATGTCTTTTAATGTGATCGTTCAGTCGTCCTGGTGTTGCTATAATTATTTGCGGATTTTGTTTGAGATCTTTAATTTGATTATTAATAGATGCACCGCCAATAATAAGAGCGGTTTTTATTTTAAAAGGGCGACTTATTTTAGCGAGAGTTTCTTCTACTTGTTGGGCCAGTTCGCGCGTTGGCACTAACACCAGTCCATACGCATTATTTTCTATTACTTTTTGCACCATTGGAATGCCAAAGGCCAGTGTTTTTCCTGTGCCGGTTTGGGCAATGCCAACAAAATCTTGGCCTGTTAAGGCAACCGGAATAGCCTTGTGCTGGATAGGTGTTGGTGTTTTGAATTGTATTTTTTCAAGGTGATCAACGAGTTGTTTGTTAATTCCAAGATTACGAAAGCTGGTTTCTTTTTCTGAATTCATAGAGCCATTATATAGGGCAATCATTAAAAGTAAAGAAAAATGAAAAAGAAATAAAAATATAGAGATAAAAAATTATTGTAAAATTTTATGTTTTTTAGTGTGCTATGGTAGAATTTCAAAGAGGTGTATTTTTATGAAAACAAAGATCTTTTATTTCTCTGGAACCGGTAATTCTCTAGTTATTGCTCGTGATCTGGCCGCAGCGCTTGGCGATACGGAGTTACTTAATATTGCAAAGGTCATTAATGAGGATATTGTCTATGATTGCGATAATATTGGCCTGGTTTTTCCGGTTTATATCTGGGGTCCGCCACTGATCGTAGTAGAGTTTATTAAAAAACTGCGTTCCAAGGCCCAATATCATTTTGCGGTTGCTAATTATGGTGGATTTCCTGCCGGCACGCTCCTTTTGGTTAGAGATCTTTTTGCGGCCAAAGGAATTAAACTAAACTCTGGCTTTGGTTTAATGATGCCGGGCAATTATACGCCGCTTTATGGTGCTAAACCGCAGAACAAACAAGCACAAATGTTCAAGAATGAAAAAGACAAAATAAAAGAGATAGGGCATATTATCAAAAATAGAGCTACAACTAAAATTCCCAAAAACAATTTTTTTATTAACTGGTTATTTACAACACTGTTATATAAAAAATCTGCACCACAAATAAAAAAATTGGCTAAGGATTTTTGGGTTAGTGAAAAATGTGATGGTTGTGAAATTTGTGTCAGAATTTGTCCATCAAATAATATTAAATTAAAAGATAATAAGCCGCAGTGGGGCGATAATTGCGAACAGTGCTTGGCTTGTTTGCAATGGTGTCCACAAGAGGCTATTGAGTATGGCAAGTCAACTATTGGCCGCAAAAGATATCATCATCCGGATGTTAGTTTAAAGGACTTGCTGGCTTAATATTTTTAAGTAAAAAAACAGCCAATTTGCTATAATTTATTGAGCAAAGATGGAAAATTTAGCGACATTTATATTGGTTTTTTTTCCTATTTTTATAGCGGTAGATTCTTTTGGTATTTTGCCTCTTTTTATCAGTTTAACAGAAGGATTGTCTAATAAGAAAAGACAAAGAATTGTCTTCCAATCTATGTATACGGCAATTATTGTTGCGACAGTTTTTCTGGCTATTGGCAGGTTGATCTTGAATTTGCTGAATATTACTGTTGGCGATTTTATGATCGCCGGCGGCGTGTTGCTTTTTATTATATCGATCAACAATATTATGGCTAACACAAAAAAACAGCGATTAATAGATATAGAGAGTTTAGGTGCGGTGCCGATCGCCTCGCCTTTAATTATCGGGCCGGCGGTGCTGACGACTTCTTTGATCTTGATCGAGCAACACGGTTTATTTTTAACGGCGTTGAGTTTATTTATTAATATTTTAATTGTGGGCGTTGTCTTTTATTTTTCGAATTTTTTTATAAAGATCATAGGAAAAACAGGTGGGTTGGTTATTTCTAAGTTAGCTAGTCTTTTATTGGCAGCTATTGGCGTAATGCTTGTGCGCAAAGGGCTCTTGTTTGTTTTAAAAGATTTTTTTATGTAAGAAAATTTGTTTATGAAAATCCGCTGCGCTTTATGCAAAGGATTTAATTTTTAATAAAAGCCCTTATTTTTTCAAGAGCTTCTTCGGTATCTTTTAGGCCTAAGCTGTGTAAGGCGTTGAGTTTTGCCGGATTTTTTTCTATGCGGTCTACTTTTAAATTTTCTGAAGGCCGGATGACAATGATCTTTTGTTGCTTTTCTAATTGCTCAATAAGATCGAGCGTTTCATTATAAACTTTATACCGATCAAGAATAGCTTGGGCTAATAGCGGATATTTTCGATAGAATTTATTTATAAACCAGGCGCCGTGTGGTTTTGTCTTTCTATAACCTTGCGGTCTGGTTAAGATGATTATATTTTTATTATTGCCGTCGTTTATTGCTTTCCGGATAGGGATAGAATCGGTAATTCCCCCATCGAGCAGCTTCAGTCCGTTGTATTCGACCATTTTGCTGACGAAAGGGAGGCTGGCGGAGCTGGCCAGTGTTGTTAAAAAATCTGGGTGATGGCCGTCAAAGTAAACCGGCTTACCGGTCTGGCAATTTGTGGCAACATATAAAAAGGTGGCCGTTGATTTTTTAAATGTTTCCATGTCGAGAGGAACATGGATGCGGTGTATTTCGTCGTAGAGGAATTTTCTGGAAAAAATATTTCCTTCTTTTATTAAATTACGCAAACTAAAGTAACGTGGATCGTTTATATAAGTAGTCATAATATGGCGGTCGCGGTCAATCTGTTTTGCTAAATAAGAGAAGGCAATACAGGCGCCGGCAGAAACACCTATAACGTAAGGAAATTCTATTTCATGTTTGAGAAAAACATCTAGAACGCCGGCAGTATAAGTTCCTCTCAAGCCGCCGCCTTCAAGAACTAAACCGATATTTTTATTTTGAAGTGACATAGTTTATTTTATCAATAAAGAAAACAACCAACAAATCCTTTATTGAGTTATTCATAACGCAAAGCGTCAATGGTATTTAAATTTGCCGCTTGTCTGGCAGGCCAGAGACCAAAAATTACACCTACAATAATAGAAAAGCCGGCAGAGACCACAACAGAAAAACTAGAAACTTCAGTAGTCCAACCGCCAATAAGCGAGATCAGACTGGAAACTAAAAATCCCAATAAAACTCCGAGTATTCCACCGCTGGTTGTCATAACAATAGCCTCCACTAAGAACTGGCTTAAAATATCTTTTTTGCCGGCACCAATAGCTTTGCGTAAACCGATCTCTCTGGTTCTCTCTGTAACGGAAACCAGCATGATATTCATGATACCAATACCGCCAACCAGGAGAGCAATAGCAGCGACGCTGCCCAAGAGCATCGAGATCGTTTTAATTGTGCCGGTTATTGTTTTTTGTATCTCGGTCATATCCCTAATATTTACTTTTTCATCTTCCGGTTTCCAGCCATGGCTTTTGTTTAAAACAGCGGTTATTTCTTTTTTAGCTGTTTCTAGCTGGTTTTCATTAATTATTTCTGCCTGTAGTGTGTCGATATAGTTTCGGCCGATCAAACGATACATGGCTGTAGTAATGGGAATTATTATTTTGTCATCGCCGTCGCGCCCTCTTTCGTAACCTTTTTCTGGCAGGACGCCGATAACTTTAAAATTAATGCGATTGATCTTAATTATTTTACCAAGTGGCGATATTTTGCCGAACAGTTTTTCATTAACAGTTTTGCCAATGATCGCTACTTTTTCGCGTTGCTGGACCTCTTGTTCATTAAAAAACCTGCCGCTGACCGGTTGGGCGTTCTGCATGGCCACATAATCTTTGCTGGCACCCGTAATAGTTGTGCTCCAGTTGCTGTTGCCGTAAACCACTTGTGCTGTTTTGGACATCTCGGCGCTGGCGTATTTAACAGAAGGTATTTTTTTTATTTTTTCGAGATCGGTCAAGACAAATCTACTGGTGCCGGACGCTGCGGCACCAAGGGATACGCCGCCGCTTGAAGTTGAGCCTGGCCTGATAATAAGTGAATTAGAGCCAAGGGAAGAGAGATTTTCCTTAATTGCTTTAGTTGCGCCTGTCCCCAGGGCTAGCATGGTAATAACGGCGGCTACACCAATGAGAATTCCGAGCATAGATAAAAAAGTTCTCAGTTTGTTGACACTCATGGCATGTAAAGCTTGTTTGATATGATCTAAGAATTCTGCGCCGCTGGTTTTAGATCTGCCGTCATTGATTATTTTTTCAATAATTTCCGGCTCTTTTAATTTGTTTGAAATATTTTTTTCTCTTTGTCTGCGGTCGGCAATGATCCTGCCGTCACGCATAGTGATAATTCTTTCAGCCTGGCTGGCGATCTCCTGTTCATGTGTGACCATAACGATCGTCATTCCTTGCTGATTGAGTTCTTTTAAAATAGCCATGATCTCTGCTTCACTTTTAGTGTCGAGGTTGCCGGTCGGTTCATCGGCAAAAAGGATAACCGGATCATTGACCAGTGCTCTGGCAATGGCAACCCGCTGTCTTTCTCCACCGGAGAGCTCGTTTGGCACATGATGGGCACGTTCTTTTAAACCGACGGCAGTTAGTTTTTCTAAAGCAGTGTTCTTGAATTTTTTTTTGCCGGCATAAATTTGCGGTAAGCTGACATTCTCTTGAGCTTTTACCCCTGGCAAGAGATGAAATTGTTGAAAGACAAAGCCGGCTGCCTGATTTCTGATCCGGGTTATTTTATGTTCTTCTAACTTGGCGACATTTTTGCCAAAAAAATTATAGATCCCTTCGTCTGGCGGATCTAAAAAACCAAGAATATGTAGCAATGTCGATTTTCCAGAGCCGGAAGCGCCCATAATGGCTATAAATTCACCTTGTTCTATTTTTAGATCAATGTTTTTTAAGGCCTGAAAAGAGATCTTGCCGCTGTGATAGGTTTTGTTAATGTTTTTTAGTTCGATCATGTTTTTTAGCGTCTTCTGCTACCTGGTGTCGGCATAAAGCTTTTAGCCTGGGCTTTTTTCTTGCCGGAAACTTCTTCTACAATAACAACTGTTTGTTCTTCCGTTAGGCCGGATACAATTTCAATTAAACCGTTTTGACTTAAGCCGGTAGTTATTTCCTGCTGATGATATCCTTCTGCGGAGTTGTCTTTAACAAAAACGAACGCCTGCTGACCCTGATATTGAATTGCCTCGGCGTTGAGCAATAAGATATTTTTCTTGCTGTTTTTAATAATGTCTAAATTAGCACTCATGCCGGAGCGGTATATTGCCGGTACTTGATTGGGGATAATATCAACCTCGTAAATAGTGACATTATTGACAACGGTTGATTCATAAGAAATATGACCGACTTTACCTGAAGTTTTAATAGCGGGGTAGGCGTCTAATGTAATGGTAACCCCTTGTCCGGTATGGACCTGTCCAATGTCTGTTTCATCTACCTGTCCTTTAATAATGAGCGTATCAGAAAGGACCAGGACGACTGTATTAGAATTAACTGTTTGCCCCGGTTCTACCGAGCGGACAATAACTTTGCCGTTAATTGGAGAGATCAGCGGTGTTGCTTTATAAACTTCCTGCCAGTATTTAACTTTTTCTGTTCCTTGCGGGATAGCGGCATCCAGTAGTGCGGCTCGGTCGGTAGAACTCATTAGTGCTAAGATTTGTCCTGTTTTTACCGGCGACCCCTCTTTTACCAGGATCTCTTCTATTCTGCCGCTGATCGGCGGCATTATTTCTAAGCGGTTTTTAGGTTTAATTATGCCGGTAGTGGAAATTACTTCTTCAATATTTCCTTTAAATGGCTTTAACTCTTCCGTAATGATTTTACTGGTAACACTATTTTTATTTTTTACATTAATAAAAGCAATGCTGATAATTAAAATGCCGGCTAATAATATTAAAACAGATTTAGATTTCATTGAGAGTTCCTCCTTTTGCTTGTATCCAATTGGCTTCTGCCTGTAGGGCGTTGCGCTGGGCGCTTAGATAGTTTTTTTGCGCACTGACTAGCGCATCTTCAATAATTGTCCAATTATCAAAAGTAATTAAACCGCTGGAATATTGAGCTTCTGCTATTGTTGATCTAGCGGAGGCTGCTGCTAAATATTTTTCTTGTAGAGAAATATTGTCAAGACTGTTCAATAAATTCAGCCAGTTTTCTTCCATAGTCAAAAGTAAAGAATTGACGCTGTTTTTTTTATTGATCTCTGCTTGTCTTAATTGGGAAAGTGCCGTTTCTTTTTCTGCGTTTCGTTTAGCACCGTCAAAAAGAGTATAGCTTAAATTTAGTCCTAGTGACCAATTGTCAGTTTCTGTCTCATTATCGTAAGTTTGATTGAAATTTTTGCCCAATGAACCGCTGGCATATACCTGCGGAAAATAAGCGGCATTGGCTATTGCCAAATTATTTTGCGCTTGTTCTATTTGAACAGCGAGTTCTTTTAAGAAAGGTGTTGTTTCTAAGATCTCGTAAAAATTTGGTGTCATTTCAGTTTTTGTTTTGATGGCAATAGAACCTGTCGTAATAATCTCTGTATTAAGTGTGATGCCAATATTGTTGGCTAATGTTTTTTGATTGAGTTCAATGGCTCTGGCCGCCTGTTTGATATCGAGCAAGGCTTTTTCTAAATTTGCTGCCGCTGTTAAAAGCGAGCCTTTATGTTCTAAGCCCGCTTCATAGCGCAGTTTAACCAGTTCATATTGTTGCTGGCGTCTTTGGGCAATTTCTTTGCTTAATAAGAGCAGTTCCTGGGCATGTAATAAGCCATAAAAACTATTGTTTAAATTTAGCCGGACATTAGACTCAGTTACCAAATATTCAAATTCTGTTTTTTGAAGAGAGGCTTTAGCGGACTCTATATTGTATTTTGTTTTTCCGGCGTCAAAAACCAGCTGTTTGCCGGAAACAGAGAGGCTCTGACTATTGCGAATATTTTCACTGTCAAAAAGGCCGGGGTCTGTTGCTCCTGAGACTGCGCTGCCGGAACGCTGTGCTCCTGCACTGCTGTCAATTTGAGGTAGACGGCTGCTTTGGCTGATCTTTTCTTTTAGTTCTGCTTCATTAATTTTTTCCCGGGCGGTTTTTAGTGTATAGTTACAGGAGTTTGTTAAGCGCACTGCATCAGGCCAGCTGAGGATCTCTCTTGCCAAAGAGAACTGCAACAGCATTATAAAGAGTATTAAAAGAAAATATAAATTTTTTATTTTTTCCATAAAGTTATCCTGAGATCCTAATTGTTTTAATAATATACAATACTATACAATAATTTTTAATAAATAGTTCCTGGCTTTTTCTTTATAATATATTTAACAGAGTATAATTATTAAAATTAATATTTGTATTGTTAACTCGTCAATAGAAGGTTTTTATATAGAGCTTGTTTAGTGTTGGCTGTTATTCTTTTTCAGCGAACACTACATTGAACATTGTTAAGGCATTGAGTGATTCTAGGGTAAAACGGTGCGGGCTCGATTCATTCATTAATAAGGTATAGTTAAAATTTTCCTGCCGAATTTTTTTTAACCGCAAAATATTGCCTACAATAGAAAGATCGGCTTTGCGCATATCGATCATTATTGGCAGGTTAGGGTAAGCTTCTTCGATCTTTATCAGAATTTTGTCAAGCTTGTGGCTGCTAAAGCTGTTTAATTGGTCGAAATTTTCTGCTGGAACTCTTATATGGGAAGAGCCTTGTTTTACTAATTTAAGACTGATCTTTTTTTGTTTTAACATAACAGCCCCCTTAAGGAAACTGCTATATTATTGCATAAAAGTTATAAGTAAAAAAGGGCGGCAAAGCCGCCCTTTTTTTTGATAAGACAAAAAATTAAAATAACATTGAAACGCCAAGTAACAACATGCCGCTTTCATCTTTGTCTAGTCCGCCTTTTTTAACAGCGCTGCTGTCAAAAGAATGTCCGAGTGTCAGATAACCTTTAAGATCATCGGTAATATTATAGTCGGCGCCTAAAGTGTAGCCCCAGGTGTTGGCAGATTTATCTGCTGTTGTTTCGTAATCTGGATCATCTTCCAGTGTGCTGTTAGCCACAAAAAGCGATCCACCGGCAGTAAAGCCGTTCTTGAAAGTTTTACTTCCTTTAAGAGAAGCCATAAGGCCTTTGCTCTGCCAGGTAGCGTCTTCGGTGCCGGTTATTTTTTTAGAAATATTGGTTTTAAAAGGGAGCAGGTCATATTCAAAAACCGCTTTGAAATCTACTTTTTCCAGCGAGCCAAGATCCATTTTGCCAAGCGCTTTTTCAACTATAATTGTCAGCGGCCCAGCATAACTAATTTCATCGTCTTTAACATAAGGATACGCTAAATTATCTAAAAACTGCCAGGAAGCGCCAACGGCCCAGTCATTGTTAATGCCATAAACTGCGCCAATTTCTTTGATCCCGACAACAGCGAATTTTTCTAGCTTTCTTTCTACGGCAGTGGTCTGACTGCCCATCTCAAAATAAGTGTTGATCTTTCCTTTTCTGACAGCTTTTGCGGAATTATTATCGGCAAAAGATAGACCAATTAATAAAGAGACAATTAATATTAACGAAAGAATTTTTTTCATGTAAAGCTCCTTGATTTATTGAGATTTTTTAAAAAGACAATCACTTATAAATTATAACTAGGTATCACCCCTTTCATAATTAACAGTAGTAATATAATAATTTTATTTTAGCATAGAATTAATTATTATTTGCAAATAAACAAATGATCTTTTGCGTTAAGATATCCGAGAGCAGTGTTAAGTTAATATCTATTACTTTAATGGTTTGGCTATATTTGGCATATTCTGGCAATAGTTCTGCTAATTTATTGGTTTGTTGATCGAGCCAGTCTCTATTAAAAAAGACGGTCTCTTTTTCTAGATATAAAGCAGCATAATAAATATTTGTTTCAATTAGATCCTGGAAGAAATGCGAACCCATGGATAGCTCCGGCATTAGCTGCCCAATGGGGTAGGTTGTTTCAATAATGGTCTTGAAATTATTTATTTCGGCAAAATTTACGGGCACCCCTAGAGAGGGTGTGGATGAACCCCAGCGCCCGGGGCCGATAAGCATTGTTTTTGTTGTTTTTGTATCAGGCATTTTGTTTAGGGTGCCAATTATGCGAGCCACTTGATATTTGTCCGATTGTGTTAACTCGCTATAGGCGGATGATTCAATGAAAATTACCTGTGTGATTTTTTGTTCAATATTGCCGCCTAAAAAGAAACCGAGCGATCTAAAAAATAATTTTTGATCAGTGATATTTTCTGGCAGAATTATTTTTTTGCCCAGGGTGTTAGTTTGAAAAGGCCGGCACTGTAAGAGATTTATTTTAAAAGTGCTACTATCAATAAAATTGGCAGTAAATTCTATATCTACCGGGCACTGATAGTTTTTTTTCAGCGTTTTAAGGATTTCCTGCATGATTTGCGCAAAAGTTGTATTTGCCAGAAAGTTATCAAAAGTAAGTAACCAGTAATCCTTATTTGTCTGGCCGTTATTATTAGCGAATGTTATGGCTTCTTGATCTTTTTCTGCTATCTGTTCAAGCGGCAGTTCTATTTTTTCTGCCAATAATTGATCAAGACCGATCTCTGTCAGGATGTTTTTTTTCTTATGTAAAACATCTACCTGATGCTGGGAATATTTGCGAGTATCTTCTTTGCTGGCATGGGCTTTTAAGAGCGGCTGGTCGAGTGCAACTATTCTAGGATAGTCGTTTTCTACCCGGTCGACGGCACGAGTGCCTAAACCGAGAACTAGACGAAGCATACCGGCCTGACGGTCCAGTTCTTTTTTCCATAAAAAAATATTGTAAGAAATTCCTACTCCCGCCAAGTCTGGAAAAAAATATTTTTGTTTGTGGCTGCCTGAAACACGCTGAACTAAAAGTGCCATTTGTTCTTCTTTATCAGAAAGCCCTCTTTGTTCTCTATAGGCCAGGGCATTTTCATTCATAGTGCTGGCAAAAATAAGGCGGACGCTCTCTTCAAAATTTTTCAAGCGTTCCTCCGGGTCATTTTGATTAACAATAAAAACGCTTTCATATTTACCGGCAAAGGCATTGCCAAAGCTGTCTTCTAACAAACTGCTGGAGCGGATAATTATTGGTGATTGGCCAAAATATTCGATAATTTCTTGAAATTTTTCTCTGATTTCTTCAGGGAAGCGCCCTTTTAGCATTTTTTCTTGGAGCGTTTTGGCAATTTCATCGTAGCGGTTGAATTTTTTATGGTTTAACCATAATTTCCACCAGCCGTTCTGGATAAGATAAGTATAAAAAACATCGGAACCTATATAGAAAGAATCGTGTTCTTCCATAATGTTATGCCAGGCATCGCCAAGTTCATTAGATAAAATTTTTCTGGCCAACAACATGCCGATAGTTTTCCCGCCAACATAGCCGGAGCCGATTAAACGCTCCATAATTTCAACGAGATCGGTCAACGAAAAATGCTGATAGATCAGCTTTAGCATTTTTGTCTCACGGCCTAGTATTAACTCGCTTAAGCGGATAAACATTTTTTTCTTTTCAGGTTCTTTTCCTTTATTTAATGAAAGTTTTTTGGCTTCCAGATACAGTTTATCCCAAAAATCTATTTTGGTGCCGGCAGAGTCAAGTCCTTGCCTGTAAATATGGGAAAGTACTCTTGCCGACTCAGCACTATTGATAATAGGTGTGAAATTATTTCCTTTGGCCAAATGAGGCAAGAACATACTGGGCGAGTATCTGTTGCTGACTTTTAACGGGTGAAGATAAAGAGAATCTTTAATACTGTATACATCTAAGAGCAGTTGTGTTGTTTCGCGTATTCTGGCGATCGTTTTGGCAGCGTGTTTTTTGCGGTAAATTGCAAAATAGGCAACAGTGTCTAGTTCATATAAGTATGGACAAGTGACCATAAAGAAGTTGCCGATCATTAGGTCGGTAGCCCAGATATGGTGAAGATCAGAGAGACAGTCAAAAACATAAAAAACTTCTTTACCTTCCTTGCTGATGATTTTGTGTAAGGTAGTAGTAAATGATTCAAATGTTTTATGACTGCTTAGATCGTAAATCTTTAAACCCTTTTGTTTTTCTAAGAGTTGTTTGTGTTTAGCAAAACGAATATATATGATGCGGCTATTCTTTTTTAAAGATTCTTTGACGAAGGGTTTTACAAAATGGAGGTAGTCACTGAGTTTATCAACTTGCCAGACGACATTATCACCTAAACGAATACTTTGCAGTAAAACGTCTAGGCCGGTTAGTCCGGAAGTGATCTTGTCAAAAGAGGGCATGACAGGCGTTATTATAACAGGAATTCTGTTTATGGTTTAATTCTTAAATCTGCCGGTCTAATGATATTGCCATACTCTTTTTTAAGTGCCAGAAGCTCTTCTTTCTGTTTATTGAGAACATCAAAAAGCTGATACGGAACCTGTGTTTTGCTGTTTAAATTCTCCTTAGTATAGTTGTCAATGTTTAGATCGATCCGGGCAATAATATTGTCTACATAAAGAGAAAACTGTTTTTCATAGAGGTCGTAAGAATAATCTTTATTCAGAATTTCTTTAAATAGTTTTCTTAAATCTTCATAGACGGGCAAAAAACCGATTGGACTTTCTATAATGCTAACTTCGCCATGTTTTCTTCTTTCCGCCCAGCTGAGCCAGACATGGACATCTCTTTTTTCGCCGAGAAGCCTATCTTTATCTAAATTATTGCCGCGGGAGTTTTCGGTTAAAAAATAGTTTAAGCCGACCATCAACGGTCTATCTTCTATTTTATTGTTGTTAAAAAAAGCCAGAACATGATCAAGGTAGGCGCTTAGTTCGCACGATACAAAGTCAGTATTGGCAAAAGGATCCCACTTAGCGCCGGTTTGATCGCCGCCAACAACTTGCGCGGTTTTTTGAGAGACAATAGTTGCGCCAATAACAACGCCTTCATTGACATTGCGAGCCACGCGGATCGGCGGCATGGTGTCTGGGTCGCGACCGGCATAAGTGACAATGTCTACTTTAACGCCGTTAGCGTTTTCTGCTTCCTGTGTATAGTTAGGTAATTCTGTAGCACTGAATGTTGCCCGGGCATTCTCTGCAGCAAAGTCGGTATTGTTTTCTGACTGCCAAGCACCATTATGGTTAATTCCTTTTTGTGGCATTTCTAACCCGTCACCAAGCCAGCGCGGTAGACCATTCTTGTCTGCCAGTGTATTAGAATAAATAACTTCTTTGCCCGTTTTACGCAGGACATTGTTGACCGGCGGGTCGTCTGTTGGATTGACATCTTTTACTATGGCAAAAATGCCTCGTTCCGGATTGATCGTTTTGATCTCGCCATTTTTGATCCACATTTGTGCCAGATCATCGCCAATAAAATGTTCACCGGTCATGGCTGTAGTGGTTTTGCCACAACCGCTCGGTGCGGCACCAGCTATGTAGGTAATCCTATTATTTGTGCCTTTGATGCCGGTAATGAACATATGCTCAGATAATTTTTCGCCAAAATGTTTGTTAACAAAATAATAAATTGTTAAATTATGGTTTCCTTTCTTGATCTGGCCCGAATTGCCTACATAAGTATTTTCTACGCTATATGTAGTTAGTGCCACCGGGTCCCGATAAACGCCAGCTTTAGTTTTAAAAGCTTCAGAGGTGCCGATGCCTTTGCTGTGGATATTGGTATAAAAAAGGCCGTTAAAATTTTTAATATATTGATCAAAATTACTGAAGATCTCTTCATCTATGCGGTAGAGAATATTGAGCGTATGGTAAACATAAGCGGAGTCAGTAATGTTTAAAACCGGATTAGAGACCGGGCTTCCTTTAGGCCCTCTTAAATAAAGACCGACGATCATGGTTTTATTTTTCATAATGCCATCAAGTTCACGATTGATCTGAGCTGTTCCTTCAAGTCGCGGCAGTCTTTTAGCTTTAGAGCTTACCCCTTCATCTTCTTCTGCCAGCACATAAGTGCCGCCGGCAATTCTGCCCTGATCTTCCGGCAAGTCAAAGTGGATAGTGTGTCCTGCGCGGGCCAGCTTTTTTTCTTCGCCTAGTTTTAATGATAATTTTTTAATGTAATTGAGGTCTTCGGCGCTGCCGGTATTGAAAAAAATATTTTTTGGTCTGGTTAACAATGCTATTTCGGCAATTTTGATAACGACATCTTGATTTTTAATTTTACTTAATTTTTTGGCATTGGCTCGATCAACTTTAGTGGCCAAGTAACTTAGTGCTGTTTGGTATGTTCTGATCTTTTCTATCTGTTCCTGTCCTTTAAGTAATTTTTTTGCCAATAACATAACGCTGCCCTCCAAATTATTTAGTATAACGGGAAAAATAGTTTAAGCATAACCTCCACATAACAAATTAAGAACAATATTATTTTACCTTTAAGGTTCTTTTGGCGTCAAATTTTTTAATATTATTAAAAAATTTATTTATTCTTTCGGCAAGATCGGTTTCATGGCTGTGGCAAAAAGACATTTATATTTTTCGGCAATATATTCTGCCAGCGCTACTAATTTTTCATCAAAGTAAGCGGTGGGCGATACGAGCTCTTTAATTAAAAGTGTTTTAAATGAAGGTTTTTCGACTAGCCTGATGACATAGCCGCTGGTCGATTTTCCTCTTAAGTGAACAATGACTTCCTGGCCGACTGTTATTACTGAAGCAAGTTCAGAAGGTACTTCATAAGTATAAGTTTTTTGTTTATGAACTAAGATCTCGGCAAATTTTGGCAATTATTTTCTCCGCTAAAATATCTTTGTTCAAATTATTATACTCTGTCAGCGCCTCTTTTTTATCAATTATTTTTATTGATGATCTTTCAGCGCCTAAAGCCGAAATGTCGTTGGCAATGATCAGATCAAGATTCTTCTTCTTTAATTTTGCCAGAGCGTTGGCAAGTAAATTTTCCGATTCTAACGCAAAGCCAGCGAGATATTGGCTGGTTTTTTGGGCACCAAAATAGGCAAGCAGATCTTCTGTTTTTTCTAGTTCGATAATTAGTTTTTGCTGGTCGGATTTTATCTTTTGTGCTGAGGTTTTGACCGGCTTATAATCGCTGACCGCTGCCGCCATAATCAATATATCAATGCTGTTGAAATTAGCTGCGATCTCTTTTTTTAACTGTTCTACTGTTTCTGCTTTTACGGCAATTACTTTTGCCCCTGCTTTTTCTGCGGCAGCTTTAAGCGCCAGACCCATTTTACCGGAAGAGCGATTGGTAATGACCCTGACCGGATCAATTGCTTCGGCAGTACCGCCGTAAGTTATTAAGATCTTTTTGCCGGCTAGGTCTGACATTGCTTAACCAATATTTTTTTTGATCGCGGTAAGAATGATCTCGTTATCTGGATAGCGCCCTTTGCCGGCTGTACCGCAGGCTAGATTTCCTGTGTCCGGTTCTATTATTTGCCAGCCGTTTGCGCTAAGTGTGGCGATGTTCTTTTGGACAAGCGGGTTCTGCCACATCTGTTCGTTCATGGCGGGTACAATTATTTTAGGCGCTGTACAAGCCAGTGCAGTTGTTGTTAATAAATTATCCGCTAGCCCCAAAGCTAATTTGGCTATTGTGTTGGCGGTAGCCGGGGCAATAATTAAGATGTCTGCCTCCGCTGCCAAGCTGATATGAGGCACGCTGTTTTGCCCGGCGGCAAAAAGGTCGGTCGCTACCGGGTTGTGCGAAAGGGCACGAAAAGTAGCCGGCCCAATCAGCTGACAGGCGTTTTCGGTCATAATTACTTTAACATTATACCCCAGTTGAAAAAGACGACTGGTCAGCTCGGCGGCCTTATAGGCCGCTATCCCTCCGGTTACGCCCAAAAGGATATTTGTCTGTTTGGTCATATTATTCTGCTGCAATAATTTCAGGTGTCGTGTTGTTTTCAATAGCTATTTTGCCGGCCATAATTTCTTCCAGCGCGACAGTCAGGTCTGTTTTATCGCCTCTTTCAACAAGAGGGACAGCGCCATCCTTCAATTGACGGGCCCTTTTGGCGGCGGCAATAGCGAGGACGAACCTGTTTTCCGCTTTTTCTAACAATTTTTCAGTTGTTAATTCTTCCATGTGATCACTTCCTTTTCTTAATTATACTCGATGTTTTAAATAAATTGTCTTATTTTTTTATAATAGCCGCTATTTGCGCAATGGTTTCTTCCAGGCGATCATTAATGAGCTGATGATCATATTCTTGCGCTAGTGGCAGTTCTTTTTCCATTGTGGCGATCCGTTTATTCATAGTTTCTGTTGTTTCAGAACCGCGTTTATTGATCCTATTTAAGAGTTCTGTCTGGCTGGGCGGCAGAATAAAAATAGAGATCACTTCCGGCAAGAGTTTTTTTAAGTTTATTCCGCCCTGAACATCTACTTCAAAGATTATATTTTTTCCGCTGTTTTGCAGTTGCGCTAGCATGGTTTTGCTGGTGCCGTAAAAATTGCCGTGAACTTCTGCGTATTCAATGAACTCCTGGCGGCCGACCATTTCCAAAAAAGTCGGCTTATCGACAAAATAGTAGTCCTGGCCGTTTTTTTCTTCTTTTCTGGGCTTTCTGGTCGTGTGTGAAATAGAGAGCGAACAGCCGGGAACCTTTTTTAAAAGTTCACGGATAACGGTCCCTTTACCTACCCCGGAGGGTCCGGATATTACAAAGATCTTGCCAATAGACGCTGTCTTATTCAAAGGACGCAAATTTTAGCACAAAAACTAATTATTTGTTAAGACAAAAAGCACCGAATTATTATCGCGCCGGTAACCGGTTAAAGTATAGATGCCGTTGTTTTCGTCATAATTATAGAGTATTTTTCCCGCCCGATCACTGTCGTTATACTCTTGTCCGGTATAGGGATTTTGCGGTATTTTTGTGATCCCTAGTTTTTCTGCTAAGGCCGGTATACTTAAATTATTGCCGGCAGGATATGTAAAATTGTCTATTTGAAAGGTTTCTAGCTCGGTTTGCAAGTTAAACATAATAGCTTTAACTGCTGCTTCTTTGGCTTTGTTTTGTGCACCGGCAATGTTGGGCATTAGAAGAGAAGAGAGCAGTCCGATAATGGCAATGACTATTAATAGTTCTATTAAAGTAAAGGCGGCTTTGAGTTTTTGGTTCATGATTTACTCCTAAATTTTAGTTGTTTTATAATTGTCAAAAGTAATGCCAAAGATAATTTTGTTTTTTTTGTTTTTTTTTTGTTAAAATGTTTTTTTAGTTAATCATGTAAGGAAATTCGTCAGATCAAAATGATAAAAAAAAGAAATATTATTATTGCTGTTATTATACTGGTTGTCTTTGTTCTTTTTAAGGCGGAAATAGTTCCGGCGCAATTTTATGACCAATATCAATCATATACGCCGGTTAATTCTTCTGTGCAGAGTTATCCGCTGCCTTTTCTTTTGCTTTCTGAAGCTACGCCTGCTTTGGTAACAGCTAAAGCAGAATATTTTAATGAGCTTAATATTAGTGGTTTTATTTTTTCCGGTTTGCCCTCCAATTGGTATAACTATGAAGAAGAACTGCGTGAATATTTTCGTGATTGCCAGCTAGCCAATAAAAAATTTGCCCATAACTTTTTAAAAATAAATATTGCCGAGGGCGATCTTCCCGCCTGGAGTGATACTGCCGGCTGGCAAAAAGTTTGCAGTAATTTAAGTGCCGTTGCCAGATTTGCCAGAGAGAGTGGCTTTAAAGGTTTAGTTTTAGATACTACAGCTTACAATAAAGCGGTGTGGAATCCCGCTTATTATACGGTTAAAAATAGTATTTCTGATGAACTGGCCCGCAAAGTTATTTATCAGCGTGGCAGAGCGCTGGCTCAGGCCATTTATCAGGAGTTCTCTAAGGGCGATATTATTTTTACGCCAATTGGTGTTTTAACAGAAAAAAAAGAAAATGCCCTATATGATCGCTATTATCATTGGCCGCATTTTGTTAAAGGTTTTTTAAGTGTTGAGGTAGAGAAAATAAACCATTATTTTTTTACGGAAAAAACCTGGTCTTTATTAGCGGCTGACGATTTTTCAAATTTACAAGAACAGTTTGTGGCTGGTATTAGTCCTTTTTCTGCTTATCAGGCAGACCGGCAAAAAAAAGGCGGCCTGGTTTACGCTCTTTTTCCGCTTGGTCGTTCTGAATATGATAGAGGAGCTTTGCTCAAGCCGGCTGTTTTTCAGCAGCAATTGCTTCTAGCACAGAAATACTCCACAGGGTATGTGCTTATTTGTTCACAAGGGCAGTCCTGGTGGCAATTTGCCGATGGCGAGGAGTATGGCCTGGATAAAAAACAAGCGCAGTTGCCTGTCGCGGCAGATTTTGCTGAATATCAGGCCGCGTTAACTTTTTTTAGAGATCCTTATCTGGCTGCTTATTTTTATGAACAGAAAACCGGGCAGAGAAAAAAACTAGGCCAGTTCTATTTCAAGCGGATCCTTGATATACTGCGCAAATGAAACGTTCTTTTTTTTACGGTTTGTTGTTTTGCCTCCTGCTTTTAACTACCGCCTGGGGTGTAAAAAAGCTCGGCGCCTGGTATGTGGTTAAACTCGATAGCTCTCCCTATGTGGCTGTTTCCGGTGATAAAAAAATAAAAGAATTACCTAAAGGAACCTTACTTCGTTTAATTAAAGATGAATCTGTAGCTGAAACGGTCATACGTTTTCCGCAAAGAGTTATAAAAATTATGCTGACAATTAAGCCGCGGGGAAATTGGCTGATGGAAGATGAAGAGGGTAACCGCGGCTATATGTGGTCAAGCGATTTGGAGCTGGCGCGCAATTAGTTCGGCAGAATTCTTAGTGGCGGTTTGTGCCATTTTTTCTGACATCTTTTTTAATTCTTCTTTATTGTTGAGCAGTGACTGGATATTTTCCCAAAGTTTCTCAGGTGTCAATTCTTTTTCGTTAATAATTTGGGCTGCGCCATTTTCGGCAAAATAGAGAGCGTTAAACATTTGATGGTCGTTGGCGGCGTAAGGATAGGGTATTAAAATAGCCGGCAGGCCGATAGCTGATAGTTCGGCCAGTGAAGTTGCGCCGGCGCGGCAGACTGTTAGTGTGGCTTTTTGGTAAAGGGCCGCCATGTCGTGTGTATAATTACTGCCGTCCAAATGAATTATTTTAAATGATGGTAAATATTTTTTAACTAGAGCGTTGACTGTCTCACTGATCGCCTTTGAGGAAAGCGAACCGCCAAAGACCAGGACAGTATCGGCGTCTAAATTTGCTTGGTTGTATTTTACTCTGGCAATGTTTTCTCTGACCGGGTTGCCCGTCAAAACTGTTTTTTTTGTGTTAAAGTATTTTTGACTGCCGGCAAAAGAAATAAAGATCTTTTGTGAGAGTTTGCCGAGTAGGCGGTTAGCCTTGCCGGGCAGGATATTTTGTTCTTGTAAAAAGAGTTTTTTGCCGGTCAGCTTTGCCGCCAGCGCTACGGGAATAGTTGTATAGCCGCCAGTACAGAGAATGAGATCTGGCTGTTCTTTTTTAATGATCTGTAAACTACGGATGGTTCCTTTAATTATTTTAAAAATATTTTTGGGACTGGCCGGTATTTCATAAAACCGGAATCCGGCATGTGGAATTAATTTTTTTTCCAGCCGGCTACCGCCGACAAAAAAACAGTCTTCCAGTTTTTCGGCAACTGCCAGGGCCGGATAAATGTGCCCGCCGGTACCGCCGCAACTTAAAAGGACTTTCATTGATAAATGTCCCGTCTCATTGCCCAGCTTTTTTCAAAAAAAGCCAGAAGTTCCGCTGTTTTATTTTTTTTAATATTTTTTTGGAGTTTTTTAAGATTTTTTATAAGGGCCGCTAATTCTTGACTAATGGCTTTTTTATTGGTTTGGCAAATTTCCAGCCCCCATTGCGGATCTGATTCGCCTACCCGGGTAGAAGATCTGAACCCGCTAGCGGCCAGGTTTTTTTTCTCCGGGGTGTCTGCCAAACGCAATAGTGCGGTTGCTGTTAAATAAGGAACATGGGAAATTGCCGCTACTGCCTGGTCGTGCAGGTTTGCCGCCATGACCAACGGACGCATATTCAATTTGCCAATGAATTTTTTTAATTTATTGATCTTAAGTTTGTTTGTTCTGGAGCCGGGGGAGAGAACAAAGACCGCGTTGTGCGCCAGCTGCGGGTCAGCGTTTTTAATGCCGGTTTTTTCGGTGCCGAACATTGGGTGGCCGCCAATGAATTTATCGCTTAAATTACTTAGTTTTTGACAGATCTCTTGCTTGCTCGAAGCGACATCTAGAATAATAGTTTTTTCTGAGACCAGCGGATAAAAAGCAGTGACATATTCAACAATATTGTTAATTGGCGCGGCAATAATTAACAGCTCTACGTCTTTGAGTATTGACGCAAATTTTTGGCGTTCGGTGGTGCCGGCGCTGATGATCTTTTGCCGTAAGGCATAATTGATAGTTGTTTGCGAGCGGGCCAGGGCAATTATTTCTGTTTTAGGGAAGGCATTTTTAATAGCTTGCGCTAAAGAACCGCCAATAAGGCCGAGACCAACAAAAGCAATTTTTTTGAACATAATGAGCTAAAGTATAACAGCAAGGTATAGCGAGAACAAGGCATATAGGATAATTTTTGATTTAAGACATAATTATGTTATAATTATGTCTTAATAAATACAGGAGAAAAAAGATGTCTTTGCGTAATATAAAGCCGGTCTCATATTTTAAAGGACATTTAAAAGAGATAATTGCGGCAATTGGCAAAAACCATGAGCCGATAATTGTCACACAAAACGGTGAGGCTGCCGGTGTTTTTCTGGACATTGCTACCTGGGAAAGACAGCAAAAAGCGCTGGAGTTAATTCGCTTGATCAGCCAAGGGGAACAGTCAATTAAAGAGTCTGGAAAAATGGATCTTGATACAGTGACAAAAAAACTTGACCACAAATATGGCTTATAAAGTATCTTTTGCGGACCAAGCCGCTCTTGACCTGGAAAACATTCTTGATCATTACTATGCAATTGATAAAAATATTTCCAGAAATTATTACAGTGGCCTAAAGAAGATAATTGGTCAGTTAATGCGCTATCCGCAGAGCGGCCGGTTAATACCGGAATTATATGATTTTGGTAATACATTGTATCGCGAGATCGTTTTTGAGGTCTTTAGAGTGATCTATCGCCTAGAAAACAAGGAGTTAATAATAGTCAGGATCCTCGATTGCCGCCAGCTATTTAAACTATTGGAAAATATCTGATTTATGTTATATTCACGCTATGGTACGCGCTCATCCGCATTATAATCCTTTTAATATTAAAGAGCCTTCGGAAACACCGAATTGGCGTCAAGTATTTGGCAATGATAATCCTATTGATCTGGAAATAGGTTTTTCTAACGGCACCTGGCTGGTCAGTTATGCCCAGAAGTTTCCACAGCGCAATATTGTTGGCGTAGAGATCAGAACAAAATTTATTGAAGTTGCCAGGGAGCGGATCGCCGAGGCGGAACTGAAAAATGCCTATGTTCTGCAGGCCAATGCCAATAATGCGCTTGGTAAACTTTTTAAACCAGGTCAGCTGAATAATGTTTATGTAATGCACCCTGATCCCTGGTATAAAAAGAAACATCTCAAGCGGCGGGTGGTCAATGCCGCTTTTATCAAGCTGTTGGCCGAATATATGGCTGTCGGTGCCGAACTTCATGTCGCCACCGACAAAGAAGATCTGGCGCAAGATATGCTTTTTGATCTGGAGGCGGAAAGTTCTTTTGAAAACGTCTGCGGTAAAAATAATTATGCTGAAAAAAACATTGAGGGTGTCCGCTCCGATATTGAGATCTACCATCAAAAGCAGGATAATCCTATTTATCGCATGATCTTCAGGAGGCGCTGATGACTGTTTATAAAACATTGTTTGGTCCTGTTACTTCGCGCCGTTTGGGGATTTCGCTGGGCGTTGATCTTGTTCCCTATAAGGTCTGTTCGCTTGACTGTGTTTATTGCGAATGTGGCGCTACAACTGACCTGACTCTAACCAGAAAGGTGTTTGTCGAGACAGAGTTGATCATCAATGAACTGCATGATTTTTTATCGCAAAATCCGCCGCTCGACTACATTACTTTTTCAGGTTCGGGCGAGCCGACACTGGCTGCCAATTTTGGCGAGATCGCAATATATATTAAGCAGAATTTTCCGGCTTATAAACTGGCGCTTTTAACTAACGCCACTTTGTTTTCTGATCCACAGGTGCGCAAAGAGGCTTCTTTTTGTGATCTGGTTATTCCTTCGCTTGATGCTGTTTCTCAAGATGTTTTTACAAAAGTTAACCGGCCGGCGGCGGGACTAACAGCAAAAAAATATCTAGAAGGTTTGCTGGCTTTTGCCAAAGAATATCAAGGCGAACTCTGGCTGGAAATATTTGTTGTGCCCGGCATCAATGACACGCCGGCAGAACTGAATTTAATTAAAGAAGCGGCCTTGCAGATAGCGCCGCAAAAGATCCAGCTCAATACGCTGGATAGGCCTGGGACAGAAAATTGGGTCAAGGTCCCTGCAGCGGAACAATTAGCGGCGATCCGTGATTTTTTAGCGCCTTTACAGGTTGTAACTGTCGGCAAAGTGCCAAAAAAAGATGTGCCGCTAACTAACACGCCGCAAGAACTGGATCTGCTGATCTCTAATTTTTTGCGCCGGCGTCCTGCGACTGCCGAAGATATTATGCAGTTGACCGGTTTGGACAAAAAAGCTGTCGATATTTTTTTACATCAGAGATTGGCATTGGGCGAGCTTATTGCCGAAGAAAAAGCGCGCGGTGTTTTTTATAAATTTAAATAATGGATCTTTTTTTCTTGCCGAATAGCCAGGCATTTGCGCTGAAAATTGACGTGGATGACGTTGTTGTTGTCTAGAATTAATTTTTTTTCGTTTATCATAACCGCGTGGAGATTCTAACTTGTTTTTTCTAAGTAGACCAGTGTTTCTACATG